>JBCCHO010000007.1:0-19344 GCA_039028715.1 Chlamydiota bacterium
ATTTTATTTGAAAAAAAATGATAAAAATGATAAGATGGTTTTTTTTATTATAACAAAAAAATTGAGGTTAGATATGAGCATTATTAATTACATTAAATTTCCAGTTGGCGCCATAGTTGGACTAGACTTTTATAAAAATAGACAAAAAAACTTCTTTTCCAAAGAACCTTCTAAGGTTTTTAGTGTTTATCCTGAAAATAACGTAAACAAAACAGAGATGAGTGCGTGCACATATATGAATGGAATTTGTAACAGTGAACAGTTAGCGATGAAGAATGCCGAAAAATTGGCCGATAAAACTGGCTGTAAAGTCACTGTTATTCATAATCCAAGCACTGGGAGCTTGATTTATGATGTGTCAAGAGCGATGATGCGTTTGAAAAGTCCAATGTATCGCAATAGGACACAAGATTTAGTATCTGAAACACTCGCGAACGAACTGATAAGCCAGATCGAGATGAAAGAACAGGCGTTTTTTGAACGTTTTGGGCAAAAAGAAGATATAAAAAGCTATCCTGATTACTATTATATAAAACATTATGCACATTCAGAAGGCGGTATAGTTACTCAATCAGCTATTAATAAACTTCCTGAGATGTTAAAAAAAAGAGTAGTTTTTTATGCTTTCGGGTCTCCTTATATTGCGGATGAAAATCTACCAAATAGAATTGATGTTGTTAATAAAAAAGATATTGTTTTACATTTAGGTGGGCATAAGCCAAGACATCTGCGTAAGCCGCATAATGTTATCGAAAAAACACCAAATAAAAATTATTCAGGTACCTTTAATCTAACTGAACATAGTTTTGATCAATATGTAGATGCTAAAACTATAAGACAATGCGAAGAGGTATTTAAAGGTGTTGTAGTTTGTGATCGCGAAAAAAATGAGGCAGCGCAAGAGGTTTCAGAGAACTCTTAAAATAATACCTGTGAGTGCGTCTTATTTTTCCCTTTATCGCTACATAAAAGTTCAAGATTTGATACGAAAAAGATGAGCTTTTATGTAGATGATAAAGGGAATATTTTTTTTCAAATAAATTCTAAAATTTAATTAAACCCAAGTTCACCCCTTGTAGTGTCGAATTTTTGAACCTAGCCCATTCAACGATTTTTTGAGGTCGCTTCTCGTAGGTGGGTGATCGAGCGCTCAACTGTTTGAGTGAGCCGGTGCTGGTCACTCAACAAAGATTAAGAGATATCTGAGCAAAAGTGTGTTTTTTACTAAATATTGAGTATTGTCTATTGAAGAACTTATCTTACTAAACATAGCTTGATATGTTTTCTTTGCCTTATTCATAACCCCATTTTCATTTTTTATTGTATTTAAACTATCATAATTTGTAGCGTAGTTATCCGCTACTTTTATAATGTCATAGGATATAATTAACTGAAAAGCTGAAAAAAGCAAATTCGTGGAACTTTCCGGTTTGATGATTGCAAAAGCCACATCGAATGCCGATGATATTATAAATATCACTCCCGATACTTTTAAAGCAAGAGCAAATAATTTGTGTTGATTAGGGTTATTAGATAAATCATAAAGTTGGTTTGGAATGTTGGTAATATTAGTTAATGTTGGTTTTATATCTGATATTGATTTATATACACTCATAAAAACCCCGATGTGCAAAATAGTCTTGTTTTAACAAGGTGATTTTAAGCGCACAATTAGTTTAAATTTAATCTATCATATAAATAATTTTCTTGGATTTTTCTCATTTTGGGAATCCAATTAAGTCCATTATATAATGGGCTCTGTTTTCTAGGCCATAATTTAAGTTACAGCTTCTAATAAAATTACAGCTAATAAAACGAAAAAGAAGAGGGGCGTGCAGAAGGGGAGTGAGCGCACACCGGCATGTAAAAAAAGTTGCATTAGAATCAAAGACAGTCATCGTGTTTCCTTAGATTTTCTTCTTATATGAGGCTCCCCGCAAAATTCCATTTCGAGTGAAATTCGCGCTTTTGTCCTTGAGAGCTACTTTTCTTGCTTTATCTGCTTTTTAGGTCTCGATCGGCAAGACTGGAGTGCTTATTAAAAAAAATTCCCGATCTAAATAGCACATGCGCGACTTGTTCAGATCAATTTTCTGTTTTTTACCTACCAGAAGCTTGAATTTTTAGCATGCTTGAATAAAGTAGGTGAAGAAAGAAAATTTTAGATGGGCGATCAAAAGACACAACTTGGGTTTCAATGACACTAATTTAAACAAAACTGGGGAAAAATAAAAATATATTTTTGCAAAAAAATCCTATCTCAAGTTCACTCCTTGTAGTGTCGAATAAATATCCATTAGGTCGCACTCACAGGTACAAGGGGTGAACTTGGGCTATGTCACCTCCTTTCCACATCAATTACAGAGGCTATCCCACTCAACGATTTTTCAGTCTTTTTTGCTCATTTCAGGACACGTCTTTACGGCTAGTCACGCTGTTTGGAAAGGGAAGCTTTTAGCAACGGAAAAATATTTGTCGTGATTCCCAACCCTAGAAGAATAAAAAAGCCGCCGAGATAGGTATTCCATGCCAGCTTTTCTTTTAGAAAAATCGCACCCGAAATAACAGCGATTAACGGAAATAAGAGGTTAGAAAAAGAGAGGTAGGAGGCGCCGGCAATGCGCAACACTTGGAAGTAAAGGATAAAAGCAAGCACAGTTCCAATCAAGGAGAGGGCGAGAATAGAGCCTAGGGTTTCCCAGGATAAAGAGGTGTGCTCAAGTGGGCGCTCAAAGGTAAAGGCAATCATAAGACTGAGTGCTGATGCCATGATGAGTTGCCATGTTGGAGCGACGAGTTTAGGTAAATGGTGCAGATATTTTTTTGCGTAAACCATACCAATAGCGTAAAAAAGAGAAGCCACAATAACCGCTAAAATACCGAGTTCGCTACCCCACTGACCTTTTCCCAAGCTTGGAAAGAAAATGAGCATTAAGCCTAAAAATCCGCACACTGTTCCTAGGACGCTTTTTTTGGTCATTTTGTCGTCTTTAGTTGAAAAGTGGGCGATCAGGACAGTAAAGACAGGGGTAGAGCCGTTGATCAGTCCCGCTAACCCGCTGGAGATGTGCTGCTCTCCGTAACTAATCAAAGAAAAGGGAAGGGCAGAAGAAAGGGCGCCTAAAATAAGAAAATGAGGCCATAAGTGGCTCCAGGGCTTGAGCTTGATTGAGCGCAATCGCAACACAACGTAGAGAAGTAGGGCAGCAATCGTGATTCTTGCTGCAGCAAGAGTGCACGGAGTGACTTCGCGAACAGCGATTTTGATGAACAAAAAAGAAGGTCCCCAGCAAAACCCTAAAAGGATGATAAGGTAAAGTTTTTTCATGTATTAAAATCTCTGATAAAACGTAAAAAAGAAGGTATGAGACTATGAACATTTTAGTGGGATGAACCTATCCGGGTAAATGGTTTTTTTGAGGTTTTATGAAAATTTGCGTAGGAGCAAGAAAGTCAGCGTTGTCGCAGCGGCAAGTAGTTGAAGTGCTCGAAGCGTTGCGTTCCTTATCTTTTGAAGTCGAGTTTAAGCCGTTGTTAGTGAAAACGCACGGTGATTATCAATTGGATGTTTCGCTGCGCCCTTGCGATAAAACGGACTTCTTTACGCGTGAAATCGATCAGCTTCTGCTAAAAAAAAAATGCCGCATTGCTATCCACTCGGCGAAAGACTTGCCCGAGCCATTGCCTCAGGGAATCAGCTGCGTTGCGATGACAGCGGGGAAAACCCCGTTAGATGCTCTCGTGATGACCGCAGGGCAAACTTTCGACCGGCTTCCTACCGGGGCGTGGATCGGCTCTTCTTCATTCCGGCGCGATTGGGTTGTGCAGCGACTGCGGCCCGACTTGCGTTGTAAAGAAGTGCGCGGAACAATTGAAAGGCGACTGGACATTCTTTTTAGTGGGGCAGTTGCTGGCCTTGTCGTTGCCGAAGCCGCTTTAGTAAGGCTTGGACTTACACACTTAAATCGGATCATTTTGCCGGGAGAAACAGCTCCGCTACAAGGAAAGCTTGCCGTGCTTGCGCGTTCTTATGATCGTGGCATGAAGCGTCTTTTTGCGCCTATTGATTCGAGAGTGCAACGACCGAGAACAATCTGGTACACAGGGCTTGAAGCGCCAAAAGTCGGCCCTTGTGACCAACTCGTGCACAGGCCCCTAATTGCCATTAAGCCGTACAAAAAAGAGGCGTTTGATCTGCGCACGGCATTTCTGGACTTTCCCGCGTATACACATTGCATTCTGACCAGTAAGGTCGCTGCTCGCTTGTTTGCTGCTCGCTTGGCTGATTTTGGGTATACAGCAAGGGATACGCAAGGAAAACAGATCATTGCTATTGGGGAAGCGACAGCGCTTGCCCTTGAAAAAAGAGAAATCCGGGCGACGCAAATAGCGCGCACGGCGACCCAAGAGGGGATCATTGATTTGCTGCGCCGCAGTGACTTGCGAGATGCTTATATTCTACTACCGCGATCAGCGTGTGCGCGGCATAGTCTGAATCGATTTTTGCAACTACATGACGTGCGACATCAGGTCTGTCATCTTTACAATACAGTAGCTGTTGCTCAATGCCTAAGTGTTGATTGGAAACGGGTTGATGAAATCGTATTCACAAGTCCATCGACAGTGCGCGCTTTTTTGGACTTGTTTGGTGCGTTGCCCGAAAAGCAACAAATCACAGCTATCGGGCCGGTGACAGCAGCCTATATTCGACAGCGTTGTCTTGAAACCCAAGTTGTATGAAAAACTTGCGGCGATCGCTTATTTTTGAGCAGCAGATCGGTTGCAATATCGACGTCGCTGGGTGATTTCACAGTCCCTTTGCAAAAAAATTTTTTTAATATAGAGTGAGAACTTTATTGGAAAGTGTCAATCAATATTCCCTATGAGAATTCCCTGAAATCTCAAAAAAAATAGGCGGCTTAATCTTCGAAGCAAATGGGAATCTCATTTTGGAAAACGCAAAGCTTCAACGAGATTCTAAAAACTCTACGCTACAAGAACGGAAGTCGCTTTTTTGAGGATTTAGAAGCTGATCAAAAAGTTTATGAAGACATTATATCGGGTATTTTTTTTAGGGTTAGGGATTGCTGCTCATTCGCTGTGGGGAACGGATTTTACCTGGATTCGAGATAGTCCTTCGATGGAGGATTGGAGTTTTCCGGGCAATTGGGATGTTGGCATCAATTTTCCAAATAACCAGGGAGATTCGGCGACCTTTAATACAATGCCTTTAACGCAAAATGCACAGGTCCTTGTGGATGGGCAGTTTACAGTGGGCGCAATCAACTTTTCGGGACCAACTTTCTTTTATGAGGTGAGCTCCGGTGTTGCACAGTATCTTATTCTCGATGGGCCAGGTGAAGCAGCTACAATTACTATCGAAAATGGAACGACAGATCATACGCTTTCAAGCGATCTGCAGGTCCCCAATGCTCTTACTGTGAATCAAAATAGCAGCTCGCTCTTTACCATGTCGGGAAATATCTCCCAGTCTGGAAATGTGACGTTTACAGGGACTGGTGATGGGACTATTTTTCTCAGTGGAATGAATACCTATACGGGGGCAACAACAATTGATGGGGTTAAGTTGCAAATCGGAAGTGTAGGTGCTTTGTCTTCAAATTCTGTTGTCACGCTGCAAAACGCGGATACGATCCTCGACTTGCAAGGATTTAGTAACGCGGTCCAATCGATTGCTGCGGATCCTGGCTCAACAACGATCATTGGGACTGGAGCAATGTTGGAGATTGCGAATGCCGCTGGAGAGCAGTATCTAGGAAATATAACAGGAGAGGGGTCGCTTGCGCTCGCCGGGGGAACTTGGAATTTAGAGTCGGTTGCTGCTTATACGGGAACAACGATAATTGTGTTTGGGACAACAATGCAATTGGTCGGTAATGGAGATATTGAGGCGTCTAGTGGATTACTAGCCAATGGAACGTTTGACATTTCGGGAATTAGCGCCGACAGCACGATGATTGCTGGGCTTGAAGGAAATACCGGCATCGTTAACTTGGGCGGGAAAGAGTTGATCGTCGAGGTCAATGTCGCCGGGCCTCAATCTTTTAGTGGAATGTTAACAGGGCAAGGGCAAGGGGGAACGTCGTTGCGCGTTCAATCAGGGGTGCCAACAAGTGAATTACAGCTTAATGGAACGAGCAATTATTTTGGAGATACGATCATTGATGATGGGGCAATCCTAAGCTCATCGGGGGCAACAGCACTGTCATCTGATTCGACTTACCAGGTGAATGGAACACTGAATGTCGGAAGCTCAACTGAAATTAAAGGTCTTCGCGGGGATGGATCAGTTGCACTCGGAATGGGAATCACGCTGACTTTAGTCGCTAGCAATGATGAGACATTCAGCGGGGTGATTTCTGGAGATGCCTCGGTAGTCACCAATGGCACGCAAACGTTTACAACCGGACAACTCTATACTGGGCAGACAACAGTTGCTTCGGGCACGTTGCTGTTGTCCGGAAGCGGAGAGCTCTTCCCTGCAGCACCAGTTGAGGTTAACGGAACCTTTGATATCGTTAATCACAGTCTTAGCGGCTTTGATATTGGGCCATTGACAGGAACCGGCGTGATTCGGCTTGGAGATAATACCTTGGGAGTCGGGAACTCTTCCTCAGCTGATTTTACCTTTTCTGGATCGATAGTCGATGGGCCTGATAACCTTTCAGGGTCGATCGAGTATCTCGGTGATGGAGTGTGGACGCTGACTAGGGAAGAAGGGGCCGCTAATACATACTCCGGAAATACACTCATTTCTAATGACGGAACATTGCGCGCAGGTGAAAGAGACATCTTTTCTCCTAATTCTGGTTTCGCGATCAGTCCCACTGCAACGCTTGATTTAAATGGCTTTGATAATACGATTAGAAGCTTTATATCTACAAGCGCAAGTTCCGCGGTGACGTTAGGCTCTGGAACGTTGACCCTTGTCGATGGAGGAGGTTTTAATGGGGTCATTTCTGGAACTGGTGGGGTGACGATTCAGGACGGGGGGATGCTTTTCGTATCGGGAGCAAATAGTTACTCTGGTCCAACGACTGTGAATGGGGGCACGTTGCAAGCTGGAGCGGTCAATACGCTTTCTGCTGCCTCGGCAATCATCTTGCAAAATGATGCGACACTAGATTTGCAAACGTTTAGCAATGCCATTGAATCCCTGACAGGACCTAGTAGTGCAAGGGTCATGGTGAATGATCCGGGAATCCTAAGTGTGACTGCATCAGGTGGAGTCACCTACGCTGGGGTGATTGAGGGATCTGGAGGTGTTGCGCTTGCGTCTGGAAGTGGACTATGGAATGTGTCAGGGTCGAATACTTACACAGGTGCGACAACTGTTGCTACGGGCGCGACGCTGCGATTGCTCGATGGGGGGGATATAAGCAGTTCGAGTAGTCTGAGTATGGCGGGAACGCTCGATATTTCTGGGATCTCTAACTCAACAACGATCAACAATTTGAGTGGAAGCGGCTCTATTGTTCTTGGCGAAAAAGGGCTCACTATCGCCTTGACAAGTGATCAGAGTTTTAGTGGAACTATTCAGGGAACGGGGACAAGCGATCCATCTTTAACCATTCAGAAAGGAGATGCCACAGGCAATACCTATACGCTCTCTCTAAGTGGGGTGAGCAATTACCTTGGGTCGACGCTGATTTCCCAAGATACCGTGCTCAACGCCACAAGTTCGACAGCGCTTGCAGCTGGATCAGTCCATACTGTTGCAGGAGGGCTTATCGTCACTGATCCATCGGGAAACTCGATCAAAGGGCTTGAAGGGGATGGAACTGTGACGCTGAGCGGAGCGTCTTCCATGCTAGGGCTAGTCAATCCCGAAGGAGAGACGTTTGCAGGAGTGATTTCTGGAGCGGGTCGCTTGGAACTTGACATGGGAACCCAAACACTGACTGGTCAGAATACTTATACCGGGGGAACCTCTATTGCGGGGGGGACTTTGACCTTAGGTTCAGGTGGAGGGCTTGCGAGCACGGGAGCTGTCGATGTGTTGGGCACCTTTGATATTTCCAACTCTAGCTTATTGATGATTACGATTGGGCAGCTCACAGGATCGGGAACCGTTTTAATTGGAAATAACCTTTTTCAAGTCGGCAGCGGGCAGACCGCTGATTTCTCATTTTCGGGATCAATAACAGATGGAGCCACTTCAGGGTCTGTTGCTTATCTCGGTGGCGGGACGTGGACTCTCTTAGCGCCGACAACAGGGTCGGGCAATACCTATACAGGGCAAACAGCCGTGACAGGAGATGGTGTGAGCGGAACGTTGCAAGCCGGAGCAGCAAATGTCTTTGCCTCTGAGTCTGAGTTTGTGATTGCGGCAACAGCAACGCTTGATTTAAATGGTTTTGATAATACGATTCAAACTCTTTCCGGCGCTGGATCGGTGACATTAGGCGCCGGGACTTTGACCCTTACCAATGGGGGAACTTATAGCGGAGTCATTTCAGAAACTGGAGGATTAGACATTGAAGGCGGAATGTTGACCGTATCGGGGGTCAATAGTTACTCTGGAACAACCACTGTCAATAGCGGAACGTTGCAAGCTGGAGTGGCCAATGCCTTTTCCTCAACCTCAGCAATTGTCTTGCAAAATAGTGCGATACTCGACTTGCAAACGTTTAGCAATGAGATTCCATCGCTTGCAGGCGATGGTGATACCAAAGTCAGTCTTGATGATCCGGCTACCTTAAGCGTGACAGCGGCAGCTGGAGAAACGTACGCTGGGGCAATTGATGGCACAGGAAGTGTGGCGCTTAACGCTGGGACATGGAACTTATCGGGGACAAATACGTATTCTGGCATGACGGCAATTGCATCTGGGGCGACGCTTTTTCTCCAGGATGAGGGGGATATTCAGTTCTCGACGAATGTGAGTGTGGCGGGAACGTTTGATATTTCTGGGATTTCTGGTCCGACAACAATCAACAATTTAAATGGAACGGGCGCTGTCGTACTGGGTGATGTAGATTTAACGGTCGAATTGACAGCAGACCAAGTCTTTAGTGGAGATTTGCAGGGAGGAACGGGCGGTTTTACAGTTGACGGAGACAATATGTTCTCTCTAGGTGGAACGAGCACCTATTCTGGGAATACCACTATTGCGGGAAGTGCCACACTGCAAACGACGACGACGACAGCGCTGTCTCCTAGTTCCGCCTACACCGTCAATGGAATGCTTGACCTAAATGATTTGTCGAACACGATTCGAAGCCTTTTTGGTGAGGGGACTGTACAAACAACAGGCGCGGGCGCGGGTGGTGTGCTGACGATCACAAATGGGGGCATGTTTAACGGGAACATCACTGGATCAGGCGCTTCTGGCGGCATTAACTTAACGGGAGGAACGTTAACATTAAGAGGAAACTCCGATTACGGTGGGACGACGACAATTGCAAATCTCGCGGTCTTGCTAGCTGGGGTGGACAATGCCTTTTCTCCAAACTCAGATGTTGTTGCGCTAGGGACCCTAAATTTAGGTGACCATTTTAATGCGATCAATAGCTTGAGTGGAGATGGGGCTGTTGAGACCGGTAACAGTAATGATGGAATTTTAACGATTTCAAACGGCGGCAATTTCACGGGCGCATTTTCTGGCAATGGAGCATTGACGTTAACAGGGGGGACGCTTACCTTGACCCCTGATGCGCCGGCGACTGTTAGCTATACAGGACCGACGACGCTGTCTAATGATGCGACCCTATCGGCCGGGGTAGAAAATGCATTTGCCCCGCTTTCAGCTGTGACTTTAAATAATATGTCGACACTTGATTTAAATGGCTATAATCAAGTCATTGCAAGCTTAGCGGCAAACGCTGTTGATGCTGCTGGTACAATGGTGCAGCTTGGGGGAGCCGGTCCAGGAGCGATTTTAACGATCAATGGAGGATCGGAGACGACGTTTGCGGGAACAATCACAGATGCATCGGGCGCGCCTTGTGGAGGTTTAACGGTTACAGGGAGCGACACAGATTTAAAGCTTTTAAATTCAAGTAACAGCTACTGCGGCCCTACATTGGTCACATCGAGCGGAACGTTGCAAGTGGCCAATGGCGCGCTTTCGGGACTAACCGACGTGACGGTTGAATCGGCGGGAACGCTTGCCATTTTACAAGATAACAACGCCAATAGCCTGTTGAATAGCGATGGTGGCATCGTGAATATCGCTCTTGCTCCCGATCTTTCGACAAGTGGAACTGATGCGCAGCTTAGTTTAACGACGACATATTATCAGCAAGTAACAAGTGCGGTGTTAAATCTCGGCTTTGCCAATAACGGAAATCCGGGGTTCGGGCGTCTTACAGCAACGGGAGATATTGCCATTGATGGCGGCCTCAACATCTATGCGCAAACTTATATGGCAACGGGGACTTATCCTTTGCTAGCAACCACAGGGGGAACAGTGTCGGGGACATTTTCTTCGATTGGGTTTGAAAGCTTTGCTATGGGAGATAACCCCAACATTAGTTATAGCTTAAGCGCAGTCACCTTGTTTTTTGCGACAGCCAATTCTACATGGATTAGCAATGTCGATGGGGACTGGGGGAATGGAGATAACTGGAACCCAAACGTTGCTCCAGGGCTTAATGAAGATGATAACTTAGATGTCGCTAATTTTGAGGATGTCGCCGCAGCGGCAATTACTGTGACCCTTGGTCAAGGAACAGATCCAGATCAGCCGGTTTCTCCGACTTTATTGCAACTCAATTTAAATGCGCCAACGACTTCGTTCACAATCCAGCAGCTTTCTTCAAGCAGTCAGCTCGAGTTTTTTAGCCCAGATCCAGGGTTAACTCCTCAACTCAGAGTGGTGCAAGGCAATCACGTGATCAATGCCCCCGTTGTGCTTAAAAGCGACACAGAGCTTGTGTTGACTGATGGGGCAATGTTGACGCTTGAGGCTTTGACTTCGGTGACATCTGACGCAACAGAGAAGATGACGATCTTGCAAAATGGCGGATCGGGGACAGGGCTACTGGTCAATGCCACGACGATTTCTCCTTACGCGATCGAGATGTTTTCAGGAACTGTTGAAAACAGAAACATCATCACTCCAATCAATGGGTTGACCATCGGATCGTCGGGAATCACAGCGACAGTGCTCAATGACTTGCCAGGGGGAATCATTGGCCCAACGGGATTTAGCGGGTCGTTGGTGTTAGGCGGCACTGGAACGACAGTTGTCAGCAATACCGGTGATGGAGCGCTCTTTGGCCCTTCGGGCTCCGATGGAAATGTCATTATTGGGAGTACGGGAACGACCATTGTGAACAATGGAGAAAAATCTTCTTTTGGGCCTAGAGGAGATGGTGGCGATCTCACAATTCAAGGGGCAAATACAGCGATCACAAATAGTGGACTAATGGGGCCGACGGGGGCTGGAGGAAGTACGACCATTTCAGGAGGAGTGATTGCGAACTCAGATGGTGGGCGCGTTTACGCAGGGCCGAAAGGAACATTGACAATCAGTGGCGGATCAGTATCAAATGATCTAACGAGTCGATTGGGAACATCGGGTGAAGATCTCGTGTTCTCTGGCGGGACGATCAATACGACAGGAGACGTCTTTGCTTTCGGCTATACACAGCAGCCTGGAACGACTTTGCAGCTTAATTTGACGGCGCTTCCTTCAGTTATCGGCAATGTAGCAGCAAGCGGAAAAGCGATGATCAATGGCGGCGAATTGATCGTGAATGCATTGCCCGGGTTGGTAGGTGAGCCTAATGTCGTCGTTGACTTGGTTGTCGGTAACAAAGGAGTGATGGGAACCTATCCCACCGTCAACTTCACAAACTTTCCACCAAATGTCATTCCGACGCTCAATTACACACCGACAGCAGTTCAACTTTTTCTTGCTGAAACTGTGACGCCGACACCAATAGGGTCGATTCCCTTTGTTGGCATCGGATCGGTCATTGATATTAGCGCGCGCGTTAATAGAAACCAGTTTTTCATGCATAGGCGACTTTTTAGAGAGAAGCGCTACGAAGAAGAAAAAGAAAAAACTGCCTTTTTGGGTGGCGATGAGCTGCTTGCTAGTCGCGATGCGTTCGCGCAATTAGCGGCATCGCAGACTGAGAGAAAACAAGACCAATTAGCGCGCGTTATTGACGAGGAAAGACAAAGCATTCTCCCGCCGACGAGAGTCTATTTCGGCCCAACGGGATCTTTTGGCGAATTTAAAACAGCGACAGGATTACAGCTCGGTTTTGACTACGACGCTTATGGATTTTTCACCGGAATAGATCACGTCTTTGATCATTGGGGAGTAGGAGGGGCGATCGATTACAGAGCAACGACAGCCGATGTCAAGCGGGATGCCGGCAACTTTAGGATTCACCAAGTCCATGGCACCTTATATGGCGTTTGGATTTCGCCAAACCTTCCTGGACTTGCGTTCGATGGCTTGGTCGGCTTTGGTTATGACAGTTATAAAATCTGTCGCAAAGCAGGGCCAAGTACGGCTTCAGTAGAAGCTAAAGGGCGACCCGATGGGGTCGAGACCGACTTGTTACTCGGCGTCGAGTATATTTTTTCTCATCGCCGGTTTTTTTCAGTGCCCAAATACTTAACAGCGACGCCTTTCTTTAATACGCAATTTATCTGGGTTAAGGTGGATGATTTTGAAGAAAGCGGCGCTGGAATTTACGATTTAAAAGCCGAAGAGCAGCATATTCGCTCTTTGAGATCTTCTTTTGGCCTGAGACTGGACTATTTTGTGAGAACCGAGAACGTCATTTTCCAGCCAGAGCTTTCGCTTGCTTGGCAATACGAGTATTTAAATCTCGACCATACGGTTCGCTTTACAACCATTAACTCGCCACAAGTAAAAGAAGTTTCTGTGGGAATTTTGTCGCCTGGCCGGCATACCCTTCTGTTGGGACTCGACTTTCTGATCACTGCTTTCAAGAGTTTTGAAGCTGAAATTAGCTATGACTTTCAGTGGAATAGCTATTACAAAGACCACTCGCTTTACATCGGAGTTGGCGGTTATTTCTAACCAGGTGAGCGGGTGCGGCGAATGACAATCATTTTGGGCGGCTCGGCTGAGCTCCTCTTTTGATCATGGCGTTTTCATAAAAAAGAGTTGATATTTCTCTCTCAACCCTCTGTGCGCGACAAAAATCTCCCGCTAGGGGTGACCAAAGGCAAAGCGAAACCTTTTTGAAAGACGAATTCATAGCCAAAGCGCTATGGATGAGGAGGAAAAAGCGTTTTGGTAAAGTTTTTGTCAGCCCTAGCAAGAGATTTTTGTCGTGTACAGAGCTCTCGACCTGAGTTCTGAATTTAACGTCTTTAACCTAAGCGATTTTTATGGGAAAATTAACGCTATTTTCATTCGGAAAATAACTTCGGCTATTCCACCCACTCAAATAGAGTTAATTTTCCTCATAAAAACACTTATCTTAGAGGCAAGCAAAGCTCTGCAAACTCGGCAAAAGCCCTTGAAAAAGCTGATGCGCTAAGAACCTGCGCTACATTTTCCCACCCACAAATCCTTCTCAAGGGGATATCTGTCTTCAATCAATCAATTAAACACTCGGTTGTGGGCATGTTGTAAGTCGTCTTTGCAATGAATGGCCGCGCAAGAGCAGTGCGATTTTTAGCATCTTGAGGTGAAAACGTAGTTTGGATTCTGCGGCCAAGGGGGTCGTAAATCGCCTCCCAGGTGGATGTTGCTGGGACTCATTTCTGTTATTTAAGTTTGGTATACTTCTATTTGAACAATATTTTCTGGCCATTCTTCAGAATAAGTATATCCCTCAATAGTTTTAATATATCCATTTTCTAAGTATAATAAATATCCAGTATCTATATTTGAATTTATCTTTGCCCCTAAATGGCCCCATTTGTATGACTCATTATTTTTTCCTACTTTCAATTTTAATGATTCTTTTAAATCAGTTATGAATCCAACACCGCTAAAATTCCTGCTTATTACATGTATATCAGAAAAAAAACAATCTTTGTCTTTTATGTAAAAACCTTTTCTCATAAAAAATTCATTAATAATAACTTTCTCAATATCATTTAGGTTCATGGTATAAATACTGTTCCAATTTTTGTAGTTCCATTTATAACCTTTCCTTGAACGACAAGTTTAGATCCTTTGATCTTTACTGTTGTTTTGAAAATTCCACTAATTTTTCCTTTTTTTGCGAGATTCTGGACTGCTTTTTCAATAGATGCAAAAGCCTGTATTTGATCCCCAGAAAACTTATTTAGGAACCCTTCTAAGTTGTGCTTTTTAATAGATTTTATCCCAAAAATATGATTAATTCTATTTAAATCGTATTTCTTCACTGATTTAATTTGGGTAAGTTTTTTTACATTACCTCGCATGAGTTGCAGCCCCAATGCTGCCCAATCGGCTATATCGTAAGTTTTTTCATAAACGTCCAAATTAGTAGGAGGGCTGAGTATTTTTCTTGTTGTAAAATTGTAACCTTCTTTGATGCCGCCAGAGTAACATCCCATTTCCATAAAGGATGCGATATGCGGATTTATCTCGCGGTTTTCTACTGCTGCATCTATAAATTCTTCAGCGAAAGCTAGCTTTGTCAATATATCCAAAGAAAAAGTTGATATATCTGCGATAGTGTGAGCTACGGAATCTGTTGTACCACGAATAACGGAGTAGAGGTCGCTTTTCCATCTTCCATCGAGGTCATAGAAATTGATCGGGTCACCGGCTACATAGCCATACATGTCGATGCAGGCAAAACCTCCAACTGGATCTGGCGAGAGAAAGCGCCCTGTTTGAGGGTTGTAGTAGCGTTTACCGAGCCAGATGAGTCCTGTGGGATCGGTTTCTTTGCTGTGCCAAGCGAGAGTTTGTGCATAGAAAGTCACGTCATGAGCTGGCAAGCTGGGTTGTTTTGGGCCGTAAACGTCTACAGAGCGCGTCGGCATGATCGTTCCATCTGGACAGATCACGGCATTTAAATGATCGAGACTGTTGTGGATCAGGTAGGCGGTTTGTCCTTGGTCATCGATGATGGCATCACAGGTATTGTCGCGACCGAGTTTCCAGAAAGTGTGACCGGAATGGGCAAGGCCGATTTCTCGAAATTCTTCTTCTGGATCATAAAAGGCCGTTGTTGTGATGGGTGAAGCATCTTGAGGTGAAAACGTAGTTTGGATTCTGCGGCCAAGGGGGTCGTAAATCGCCTCCCAGGTGGATGTTTCGGTATAGGTTAGGGTTGTTTTGTGGGTTGGGTTGATTTTAGCAGTAAGTTGTCCAGCTAGGTTGTAGGATAGTTTATAGCTCTAAACCCAGCTACTACATGATCTCGGTTATGGGCATGTTGTAAGTCGTCTTTGCAATGAATGGCCGCGCAAGAGCAGTGCGATTTTTAGCAGGACGCCCTCTGGCTCTAACGTAAGAGGGAACAAATCTTTCGAGTTTTATGACTTCAAGAATTTCAACTCACTGCTGGTGCTTTTCTGTTAAAGGAAAAAGACCGCCTTGTATCTTTGCCCATTATTGTGATACATTTTTCAACATAAGGGGCCGCTTTTTTTTGTTTTAGCTTCTATTTATATACACTAAAAATCTGCTTCAATTAAATATGCATTACGAATGAGCCGACTCGACTCTAATTCACTTATTTTTGAAATTTGTCTTTCTCCTAATGGAGTTCTTTATGTGAGGGGGGCAGATAAACTAGAAAACTCTCCTCCATTAAGAGCTCTTAGTCAAGCATTTACTAGGGATTGGAGAGAAGGCCTATTGTATATGGCCGCCAATAGAATAGATCTTTCTTCTTATCCTGTATTGAAATTTTGGCAAAGTATTGCGGTAAAGTATCTCACAGAAGTTTGCCATTTGCCTGAAGAAAATGAATTTACGGCTCTGGATATCCCAGAGGTTGACCTTTTAAACGATTGGATTATCAAAAGTCCACCTATGACAGGTGGAGAATATTTATCTTTAGCCCTTTTGAGGCAAATGTGGTGCCAGCTCAATCTCTGGATCGATGCTGCCGCAAGGAAACATGAAGGCATCCATCTTTTTTTGCAAAAATGGGCTCCGAAGTGGCAGCAAGTTGGGAAAGTTTGTTTTCACCTGGCAGAAAATAAAAAAGATAGCAGCAAGCCGTTTGCCTTTCTGGCAACCTATTCTACTGGATTTAACGTAGCCGGCAGGCTCAAACATCTTCCGCTGAGAAAAGCATTAGAGCAATATTCTGCCAGTCATCATCACCAAGCTCTTGTGAAGCTGCTGACTCCTGTGCAGAAAGCAGCCGAATGTTGTCTTTGGGTAAAAGGGCTCCTCGACACGGCAAAAATTTACCATCCTCTTACTTGGTCAATAGGTGAGGCGTACAAAATGCTTCAATCTGTTCCTCAGTTAGAAGAAAGCGGGTTATCTGTGCGCATTCCTAATTGGTGGAAAAAGCGCTCTCGACCTCAAGTGTTAGTGACTGTTGGCTCAAAAAAACAAGCTGAGCTTGGAGTGAATGCAATGCTTGATTTCCAAGTAGATGTTGCTCTTGGACAGGATGAGCTTTCTCAAGAAGAGCTGCATGAGCTTGTTCATGCGAGTGAAAAAATGGTCTACTTGCGCGGTCAATGGGTAGAAGTTGATAGCAACCAGCTAGGGCAAGCTTTAGCTCATTGGAAAGAAGTCAAAAAGCGAGTAGGGCAGGAAGGTATTTCCTTTATTGATGGAATGCGTCTTTTAGCTGGGGCACCTTCTTCGATCCAAGGAAGCGAAAATTCAGAAGAAGAAAGAGAGTGGATCAATGTTTCAGCAGGAAAAGCATTGGCAAAACTCTTAGGTCAGCTCAAAGATCCGTCTCTTTTGCCAATGGAAAAAGCATTGACTCATGTGCACGCGACTTTAAGGCCTTATCAACAAGAAGGGGTGAGCTGGCTTTGTCTGCTTTCCAGTTTGGGACTTGGAGCATGCTTGGCAGATGATATGGGACTTGGCAAGACGCTGCAGATCCTCTCGCTCCTAACAGTTAAAAAAAAGCGAGGTCAAGAAAATCGTCGATCTTCTTTACTTATTGTACCTGCATCACTGTTAGGTAATTGGAAAGAAGAGGCCAAACGTTTCGCCCCTTTTTTAGAGCTCTTGTTTGTCCATCCATCTGAAACCAAGCAGCGGGTTGTATCTGAAATAACAGCTAAGCACCTCGATCATGTCGATGCTGTTGTAACCACCTATGCGATGACTGTCAGGCAACAATGGCTTGCAGAGATAAAATGGGATCTTGTGATTCTAGACGAAGCTCAGGCGATTAAAAATAGCAGTACGAAACAAGCTTGCGCTGTGAAAAACCTAAAGGCTTTTGCTCGCATTGCATTGACTGGAACTCCTATAGAGAATAGGTTGTCAGATCTATGGTCTTTGTTTGATTTTTTGAACCCTGGGCTTTTAGGGTCTGCAACCCGGTTTAAAAATTATATTAAGCAATTACAAGCTCAAGCAAACCAGTTTGAACCTTTGCGCAGGCTTATCGCTCCTTATATCTTGCGTAGAATGAAAACAGATCCCAAAATTATTTCAGATCTACCAGATAAAATAGAAACTTTTAGCTATTGCCAGTTAACAAAACAACAAGTACATCTTTATCAAGCCCAAGTCAACAGTTTGGCAAAAAGCTTAGAAACAGTGGCGCCTATCCATCGCAGGGGACTCATTTTACAGACTTTAATCTGCCTGAAACAAATTTGTAACCATCCTGCGCAATTAAGCAAAGACGGGGATTACAATCCGCTAGCAAGCGGTAAGTTTATTCGCCTTAAAGAGCTGTGTGAAGAACTTGCAGTCCGCCAAGAAAAAGTCCTGGTTTTTACCCAGTTCAGTGAAATTATTCCGGCTTTAGTTGATTATCTTTCGACGATTTTTAATTGTCCTGGCTTGTTTTTACATGGGGGGACTGCAATCAAAGAGCGCAAAAAACTGGTGCAAGAGTTTCAAGAAGATCAAGGACCGCCTTTTTTTGTGCTATCACTTAAAGCAGGGGGTACGGGGCTGACGCTGACTGCAGCTTCTCATGTGGTGCACTTTGATAGATGGTGGAATCCAGCTGTGGAAAATCAAGCGACGGATCGAGCTTTTCGCATTGGACAAAAGAAAAACGTCCTCGTGCATAAATTTATCACTCAAGGGACGATAGAGGAAAAAATTGATAAAATGATTGCATCAAAACAAGCCCTTTCAAGCGAGCTTTTAAATACGTCTGATGAAGTAAAATTCACAGAAATGCAAGATGAAGAGCTTTTGAGGCTTGTTGCGCTTGATATAAGTCAATCAGAAACCACTGTGAGAAGGTAAAATATGTGGCGAGAATATGTTCCTGTAGCGACCCGTTTAGCACGCGCAAAACGTCGAGTCAGACAGCTTAGAAAAAAGGGAAAAGTGATTCACCCTATAGAAATTGAGGGCCGCACAATCGCAAAAAAATTTTGGGGCGAAAAATGGTGCGATCATATAGAGACTTTTTCTGATTATAACAATCGGCTTCCAAGAGGTCGTTCTTATGTCCGTAATGGTAGTGTGTGTCATTTAGCAATACAAAAAGGATCAGTTGATGCCCTCGTAGCAGGAAGTAGCCTTTACAATATCAAAATCGATGTTAAGGTACTCCCTTTGAGCAGTTGGCAGATCATCAAAAATAAATGCTCTGGGCAGATTAGCTCGTTACTCGAGCTTCTAACAGGAAATCTTTCTGATCATGTCATGGAAATTGTCACGAATTCTCAAAGCGGACTCTTTCCCGGTGAAAAAGAGATTGAGTATTCCTGCAATTGCCTCGATTGGGCAGGCATGTGCAAACACATTGCAGCTGTTTTTTATGGAATAGGCCATCGTCTAGATGAAAACCCTGAATTACTTTTTGAATTACGCGATGTTGATCCCAAAGAGCTTGCTCAAATGGAGCCAATGACTTTTTCAGATCAAGCAGAGGGAACTTTTTCAGATGCGGCGATTTCCGATATTTTTGACATCGATCTCGATGAGCAGCACAAGAAAGTGGCTCAGCACGAGCAAACGAATAAAAAAATGGAAAAGCTCGACTCTCAGACAATAACAAAAGAGCAATTAAAAGAGTTTCGTTTGAGATTAGGTTTGAGCGTCCGAGAATTTGCAAAAGAGTTAGGTGTGACAAAAGAATCTGTTCATCGATGGGAAAAAGAAAAAAAGCGTTCTTAGCCCGCATTTCTCACCAGCTCTGCGTAGAAGGTTGAACAGTCTGTTTTTTCGAGATTTCAAGTGACTCTCGCAGGGAATGTTCATAAACATTTCCAAGAGAGTCACTTGGAATATTCGGGAACACAGATGTTCCAAGCTTTCCCAGA
>JBCCHO010000008.1:0-19235 GCA_039028715.1 Chlamydiota bacterium
CATTTGCTTTGACGGCACTTACACTTCGCTTTTGCGCACTGAAATTGGCCTGCGTTTTTTCGAATCCATTTCGTATCGTTGGGGAGCCCTCATCTTGCAGCAAAAAGCGAGCTTTATTAATAAAGTTCCCTTTGAGACGCAACTGCAAAGCGCCGCTTTTGTCGCTTCGGCTTCGTCATTTAATATTGATGTATTTTCTAATCGAACTCAAAATTTGGGCGTGGTCCAATTGAGTACTCATCTTGTTCCACATCGCCCAAAGTATCCCTATGGCGCTTTGCATTACCAAGGAGAATTTGGATCCTCGTTTCAATCACACCTCATTTTATTTGAAATTGGAAAGTACTTTTAACTCAAGTTGCGTCTTATGATTGCTCAGATTAATTTTCTGTTTTTTTACCTGCCAGAGAGTTGAATTTTCAATATACTTGAATAAAGTAGATGCAAAAAGAGAATTTTAGATGAGCGATGATACGACACAACTTGGGCTCTGTACACGACAAAAACTTCCCGCTAGGGGTGAGCAAAGACAAAGCAAAACCTTTTTGAAAGACGCATTCATAGCCAAAGCGCTATGGATGAGGAGGAAAAAAGCGTTTGGCAAAGTCTTTGTCAGCCCTAGTGGGAGATTTTTGTCGTGTACAGAGCAACTTGGGTTTAAACTCGGGCTAAGTGTTGCAACTACAAGTTGCAAATTTGGGCTGGCCTAGACAATAGTAAGGATCGCAAATGAGCGCCATAAGGGCTCTTCTGCTGCTTGTCGGCGAGGTATTCGAGCTGCTCGGCGCTAATCCACCCGTTCGCATAGGCAATTTCTTCAATGCAACCAATGCGAATGTCTTGCCTTTCTTGCACAGCTTGAACATAGTTTGAAGCTTGGTGCAAAGCTTCAAATGTTCCCGCATCGAGCCAGGCAAAGCCAGGATCAAAAAGGTGAATGCCCAACCTCTTTGCCGCTAAATAGGCCCGGTTGACTTCAGTGATCTCGAGCTCTTTTCTTGAAGACGGTTTGAGTGCGCGGGCAATCTCAAGAGCGCTGTTATCATAAAAGTAAAGCCCTGTAATGGCATAAGGCGAAGGCGGGGTTGTTGGCTTTTCGATAATATCGATTAAATGCCCTTTTTCATCAAAGGCGGCAACGCCGTATCGCCTAGGATCTTGGACGCGATAACCGAAAACCAGCGCGCCTGCTTCCAGCGCGGCATAACGCATCAGCAACGATCCGAGTTTTGGCCCATAAAAAAGATTGTCGCCTAAAATAAGCGCGATTGTCTCATCTTTGATAAAAGAAGCGCCGAGAAGGAGCGCTTCGGCAATTCCCCGCGGCTCTTTCTGTTTGGCATAAGAAAGCGCTAGTCCGTAACGCGATCCATCGCCAAAAAGAGCGCGAAATTGCGGCAATGCCTGCGGCGTTGAAATGATTAAGATCTCGCGAATTTTAGCCTGCATTAGGACCGACAGCGGATAATAAACCATCGGTTTGTCGTAAATTGGGAGCAGCTGTTTGACAACGGGAAATGTCATTGGATAAAGCCGCGTCCCGAGCCCACCGGCTAAAAGAATGCCTCTCATCTCTTTTCCTATTCAACGCGTGATCCGCGTTATTCAGATTCGGAAAAACAACACCCTTCCTCAATGAGGGCATCGACAAAACCAATGTCGTACTCGTTTGAAAGAAACGTCGCGTGATTGAGCATGAATTGGTGAAATGCAATCGTCGAGTCAACACCTCCAATATGAAACTCTTTAAGGGCCCTTTTGGCAATTTGGATGGCATCTTCTCGGTCTTTTCCCTTAACAATCAGCTTGGCAATCAGCGAATCGTAAAAAGGAGAAATGCGGTAGCCAGAATAACACGCGCTATCGATCCGAATGTTAGGGCCACCTGGGGGAATGTAATACTCGAGCAGTCCAGGTGATGGGAGAAATTGGTTTGCTGGATTTTCGGCGTTGATCCGAAATTGAAACACGTGACCGTTAAATGTCATGTCCTCTTGTCGATAACAGAGCTTCTCTCCCATCGCCATTTTGATTTGCTCTTTGAGCAGATCAACCCCAGTCAAGTCCTCAGTCACGGTGTGTTCTACCTGAATCCGGGTATTGACTTCCATAAAGTAAAAGTTCTTATCGCTATCGAGAAGAAACTCGACAGTTCCAACCGTATGGTAATCGGCCGCTTTGACAATCCGCTTGGCCGCTTCACCTAACTGCGTGCGCAAAGATGGCGTTAATAAAGGGCTCGGCGCTTCCTCAATGAGCTTTTGCCGCCGGCGCTGCACTGTGCAATCTCGCTCGCCAAGGTGAATGTAATTCCCATACTGATCGCCGAGAATCTGCACTTCAACGTGCCGCGGCTTGACAATCATTTTTTCTAGGTAAATATCTGGATTGCCAAATGAAACCTCAGCTTCTGCTCGCGCAGCAGCGAATTTACGCTGAAACTCATCGCGATTATAAGCAATGCGAATTCCCTTTCCTCCACCTCCTGAAGAGGCCTTAATGAAAATCGGAAACCCAATTTTCTCCGCTACCTCAAGCGCTTCACTGACTTGGTCAATCACGCCATCAGAGCCTGGAATCACGGGACAGTCGACTTGACGAGCAAGAGATTTTGCCGCCGCCTTATTGCCGAGCAGAGCAATGGTCTTCGACGACGGGCCGATAAAAGCAAGTCCACAGCTCTCGCAAATGGAAGCAAAGTTCGCATTTTCACTTAAAAACCCATATCCTGGATGGATAGCATCAGCTCCGGTGATTTCACACGCAGATAAAATATGCGGAACTTTTAAGTAAGAGTGTTGCGCTGGCGCCTCGCCAATACACACCGCTTCATCTGCGTGAAGCACGTGGAGCGCTTCTGTATCGGCCTTAGAGTAAACGGCAACCGTTTTTAGCCCAAGGTCGTGACAAGCGCGAATAATACGCACGGCGATTTCACCGCGATTAGCAACTAAAACTTTTTTCATACTGTCTCAACAATCTGGAACAACTTTGTTCCAAAATCAACCGGATGGGCATTGCCAACCAAAATAGAGCTGACCTTGCCTTTTTTCCCCGCCTTGACTTCATTCATTACCTTCATCGCTTCGATGATACAAACCACTGTATCCTCTTCAACAACATCTCCGACCTTAACAAAGGTCGATTCATCGGGAGAAGGACTTGTATAAAACGTCCCAACCATAGGTGAAGTGACATAGTCGACTCCTTCTTTTTCTTCAGTTGTGCTCTCGTCTTTTGGCAACCCCTCACGCCGAGTCCGAGCCACCCGCACAACTTCTTCCTGTTTATGCTCACGAGGTAAAGGTTTGCTGCAAACCGTTTCGCGTTCCAGCGCAATGGAAAACCCCTTTTCATCCTTAATTTCTAGTTTTTTAATACCCTGCTCTTCCATTGCTTTCATCAGGGCTTTCATTTCTTCCAAATCCACAGCTAAATATCCTCTTTTCAGCACTTGCCACAAGTTTTGACCACTTTTTTCCTTGGAGAACAAAAAACAATCAAGAGGTTCCTCGCGCAAAATTCCATTTCAAGTGAAATTCGCGCTTTTGTCCTTGAGAACTACTTTTGGTAAATTGCCTATCCTTAGCAGGATATGTCAATTTACCAAAAGTAGTTCTCAAGTCAAAATCATCAAATTTCCCTTCGGAAACGATTTTTGCGTAGAAGCCTCAAATGCGTTGAATATATTCTCCAAGATGAGTGTCAACTTTAATAATATCACCCACTTCGACAAAGAGAGGCACTTCTACCTTAGCACCAGTTTCTAATGTCGCTAACTTACTCGGATTGGAAACCGATACTTTTGACTTGAGTTCCTCAGTTTTTGCCACCATAAGCTCTAGGAACTGGGGAAGCTCAACCGAAAAAATTATCTTTCCATAAAACTTAGCCTTAACTTGGGTTCCTTCTTTCAAATAACTCACTTTGTCACCGACAACTTTAGCTGATACAAGAATTTCCTCAAGCTCATCGATATCGAGAAAAAGATAAGCTTTTCCTTCTAAATACAGAAATTCCAGCGTTTGTTCGTGTAAACTCACCTCTTGAATCGGTTGATCGAGCTTAAAATTCTTTCCAACCAATTCTTCAGTCACTAAATTCCGCAGCTTCGTTTTCATAAACGGAACGCCCTTAGCTACGGAAACTTTGACGCTCGACTCGACTCGATAAATATCGCCGTCTAGCGAAAGCGTCATTCCCGGTGAAATTTGATCACTTGTTGTCTTTTGATCGGCTGCTGTTCCCATGTTAAAACTTCATCTCCTTAGAGGCTTTTGAAAAATTCCCTTTTACAACAAAACTTAACCCGTATTTCTCACCAGCCTCTGGGAAAGCTTGGAACATCTGTGTTCCTACGAATATTCCAAGTGACTCTCTTGGAAATGTTTATGAACATTCCCTGCGAAAGTCACTTGAAATCTTGAAAAAACAGACTGTTCAACCTTCTACGCAGAGCTGCCGAGAAATACGGGTTAAGAGGAGCCTCTTTAATTAGCCCCTATTTTTTAAACCAAAGCAGCTGTTTCCAAGACATTCAGACTGGATAGTTGGCAATCCAAATACACCTTTTTTCAGCTTGTCGGTATCAAGGTTTCAAGCTCCTCTAAATAGGAAATTGTATAATCTACGTCGCTTTTTAATCCAGTATTCCCTCGTCCCCGTCCCCACTTTAACTGGACTGTATGATACCCAAGTTCCTTAGCTGGAGTAAGATCGAAAGAAATTCGATCCCCGCATACCCAAATATTATTGGGAGAAGCAGCTGTTTCTAAAGCAAATTTTCGGTAACTCTTCTTTTTATTTGTCATCGGGCAGAAATAACATTTTTGAAATAGCTTTGGATCAATCCCCGCACAAATCATTTTTTTAAGTTGAATATCGCTTTTTCCCCTTGTCACAAGCGCCAGCTGATGCGTTTGAGCTAACCGGCTCAACACTTTGGTCGCACCTGTTACAGGTGCGATCAAATCCCAGCAAATCGAGTCACTAAGTGCACTTATTCCCCGTTCGAGATCCTGCTTTGATATGCCATAACACGCGCTAAAAGAAGCGAGCGCAAGCCGCGAACTGATGCTCTGCTCATTGATAGCGATTAAATCGCGATAAGCTTTTTCGGGATTTTTAAACACACCTCCCGCTTGTTGTATTGCCGCAAAAGCGCGCTGTAAAACAACAGGCGTGATCGACCCCGAAGTATCGACTAATGTATCGTCAAGGTCAAAGATGATCCACAATTTTCATGATCTCCTTCGTAATTTGCTCTGAGTGGTGGCGAATCAAACTTCTCTTGATTAACATGTCAGCTTGTTTCTTATAACCGAGCTCGCCGATAAGGGGCGCCGAAATCACGCGTGGGTCGTCCATGTCGTTCTCGACAAGATCGCCTTCTTCGGCATATCGCTCAATCAGCTCGGCTTCGGGCTGTTGATTATTCACCAAAATGTAATCGAAAATATCCTCGCCGATATAGCGCGTGATCTCGCGGTGATAGTCACTCACCTTAAACCGCGTTGTTTGTCCTTTTCGATTCATAAGATTGGAAATATAGAGAATCTTAGCGCCTGTTTTCGACAAGGCATAGCTGACTCCTTTGATCAAAAGATTGGGAATAATCGAAGTATGAAGCCCTCCAGGACCCATGACAATTAAATCAGCATTCATGATCTCAGCAATAGCATGAGGATTAGGTTGGGGGTAGGGTTCCAAAAAAAGGCTGTCGTATCCTCGATCAATTTCTTCAGAAAGATAAATCTCACGTTCCCCTTCGAGCACTTGTCGCGATCTTAAGACCATTTTCAGCCGCACAGGGTGGGTTGTTACTGGAATCACTTTGCCTTTGATGTAGAGAATGCGCCCAACTTCTTCAACTGCTTTTTCAAAACTTCCCGTGACTTTCTCTAATGCGGATAATAAAAGATTGCCAAAGCTATGTCCTCCTAGTCCCCCGTTTTCAAACCGGTAGTTCATCAAGCTACGCATCAATCGCGAAGAGTTGGACAGGGCGACCAAGCACTGCCGCACATCGCCAGGAGGAAGGACGCCAAGCTCATCGCGTAAAATCCCCGTACTTCCGCCATCATCGGCCATCGACACAATCGCAGATAAATCGAGATCATATTTTTTCAAACCGCGTAAAACGGTAAAGTTGCCAGTACCACCTCCCATCACGACAACTTTTTTCAAGACTTGTCTCCTCGCAGTAACTTCACTTTTTCTTCCATCCCTCCTTGGTTAAAAAGATAAGTACCGGCAACAAGGTGATTGGCACCGGCCTGAATGCAAAGTGGCGCTGTCCGATTATCGACCCCGCCATCCACTTGAATAGCAAACGGAGGCAATGATGCATCGACAACCCCTCCCTCTCTAATTCCGAGTTGATCGCAAATAGAACGCGTAAAGCTAATTTTTTGTAACATTTTATCAATAAAGGCTTGTCCGCCAAATCCGGGATGAACGGTCATAATTAAAATTTTATCACACTTATCTAAATAGCGCGGAATGAGTGATTCACTTGTATCGGGACAAAAAGCAAGCCCAGCTTTTTTATTACAGCGGCGAATGTAGCTGAGCGTTTCTTCAACATCTTCGGTCGCCTCAAGATGAAAAGTGATTTGATCGGCACCGCTTTCGATCAGCCTTTCGATATAATCAAAGGGGTGATAGACCATAATATGAACGTCTAAAAAGAGATCGGTTGCACGCCGAATCGCAGCAAGCACTCTCGGCCCTAGACTCAAGTTTGGCACAAAGTGGCCATCCATAATATCGACATGAATTCCATCTGCTCCCGCCGCTTCTACTCGCTTAACTTCGTCAGCCAAATTCCCAAAGTCAGCAGCGAGAATAGACGGCTCGACATAAATGCGTCCCAAGTCTGATGGTTGTTTTTTTTTCTTAGCTAACAATGTCAAATTAACCTCTATTTAAACCGAAAGGAGTATGAACCTATCCCTCTAAATACCCATAGGTCGCACTCACAGGTAGTTATCATTTTACCAAACCCGCGACTCAATGACCACTTATTTTTATCTCCAGAGGCTTTCCAATAAAGGAGGCTATCCTTGCTCAAAAGCCTCTTTTAAAAGCTGGACATATTTTGCTACTTCTTCTTGAGAAATAGGTCCTTGTTTATCAGCTTGATTCTTGCATTTGACAAAGTTTTCCATTGTTGCTCCTCCTGCTGGGTCAACTATTTCAGGTGGAACATAATGAATATGAACATGATCCACAGTCTGCCCTCCCAAAAGGCCATTTTTTTGAATCAATACATAATCTGATTTCTGAAAGACCTGAGCAATCGCTCGATGTAGTTTTTTTACAGTTGCGCACATCTCACTTCCCTCTTCTAAGGAAATCTCATGAAAATAACGCACATGTCGCTTAGGAACAATCAGACAGTGTCCGGGAAAAATCGGTTTATAATCGTAAAAAACGCGCACCAATTCTCCTTCGTAAAAGACTTGTTTTTTAATGATTTTTGGGTCACAAAGGGCGCATTGATCTTCGCCTACTGGCTCGCCCCCATAAGCCACTGCTACAATAAAAAAACTGGCGACTAAGTTTCTTATGATCTTCATTTTCTATACCTCTCTAGTTTAAACCCAAGTTGTGTGGCATAATTACTCATCTAAAGAGGCTCCTCGCGCAAAAATCGCTTTCGAAGGGAAATTTTGATGATTTTGACTTGAGAACTACTTTTTGTAAATTGACATACCCTGCTAAGGATAGGCAATTTACAAAAAGTAGTTCTCAACGACAAAAGCGCGAATTTCACTCGAAATGGAATTTTGCGCGAGGAGCCTCTAAAATTCTCGTTTTGAATCGGCTCGGGTTACTCGGGCTAGTTAATGCATCGCTAAAATCTGACGCAATGCCGTTGTAAAATAAGCTCGCTTATCGCTTTCTGCTGTTGTAAGAAGGTACCCGGCAAAGTAACGCTCATCCCAATTGAGTTGAAAGGAAATCAATTCGGGAATCACTTCTTTGAGTTGACCTGTTAGTGCCATAATCTTTTCTCTTGTCCCCGCATCCTGACACTCAACGACAATCGCCAGTATTTTTCCCTCTTCTCGCAAATAAAGCTCACTGCGTTGATCGCTAAAAGACTTTGAAATTGCCTTAACGAGCAGCAAAAACCAGGCGGCAAGTGCTTCTGGCCTTAAGCAAGCGCGCTGCTCAATAGGATAAAGAGAGTGAAAAAAATTTTCGAGTAGTAGTTGATGTTCCTTTCCCTGCTTATGTACGCACTCAGCAAGGGCGCAAAGTACCTCATTTTGCTTAGCGATCATCCCCCCATTGTAATCGCGCACGCAACCCAAAGCAGTTTCTAAATTGCGCAAAACCACGCGCCTGGCTCGATAAAGATCAATCGATTGATTGTCGCGCAAAAAATCATCAACCGGAAGCGATACCTTGATGACAACAGCTTCTTTGGGGTATTTTTTCCGCAGATAACCCACTTTTTTCATTCGCTCCACTTTAGGCTGTAAAATGCCCAGCCGAGCAACGACTTCGTGAGCAGATAGTGAGTTCCTCATCAAAACGCGCGCGATGACCACAGTAAACAACAGCGCTTGGCCAGTTTGTTGATCAAAAGAGATCACCACCTGCGGTAAACTGCGCAAAAAACGGACCTCTTTGCTCAGCGTGACAATATGGCGCATCACTTCCTCTTCATTGCTCGGCATAAATAGAGGGTGATGTAGCTGCTCAATTCGCTCTTTAACGCGTCGGGGAAGCTCTAAGTGAATCTGTTTCATCAATTGCCGCAATGCGTGAGAATCGCAACCTTTTTTTGGAACAAACTCGACATACAGCACCTCTAGGGGCTGATCGGCAGCCCGATAAAGAAAGAACGTATGATCGAGTATTTCAAGTTGCGGGGCGATTGCTTTGATTGCCTTGACCAAATGATGCCTGGCGAAAACTTCGTGATCGCGCAAAAAGGTCACTCCAACTGCAATACCGACAACCTGACTCACACCCAAAGGAAAGTGATATCGCCGCAAAGCAACCTTCATCCGCACATGGCGGCGACGGCTGACTTGATCCATGTCAGCGAGCAATTGTTTTTCAATCAGATAAAAAAAAGTCACCGTTTGTGCAACTTGGCGTACTTCGTGCATCCGCAGGTAGTCGGAGTGAACCGCCAAAAAAAATCGCTGCATCCAGGAAAAAAGATCTAGTCCGTACCAGCGAGGAAATCGACGCATAATTCTCGCAAGCCGATCTTGAACAAGCGCGTGTTTATCATCGAGAGCAAGTGCTTTAAGCTCTAACATCCTACTCGCATAATAAGGCGATTGAACTCCAAAGAGAATATCTTCTTTCAGAGCGTAAAAGCGCCGCTCCAATTCAGGGCGATCCAGCTCACTCCCAATGCGAAAAACAATTTCCCCTAACAATAGCGGCCGGTCACAACAGGAAAGGCGAAAAGGAGCGAGAAAAACACGCCACAGCTCAAGGGTTTTTGTCGGCAACAAGTAGCGCGTGACCATGTCGTAAAAAAATTTGCCCGCCTCCACATGGTCAAAGCAAAATAAACAAAGAGAAAACGCAGCTTTGCCGCGGGGAAAGAGCTTTAATAAAGGCAGTGTTTGAACCGCCTGCTCAACAGGAGAAAAATAGGTCAAGATGCGGTCAATTGACGCCGCGTGATCAGGAGTTTCATCTTCAGCAAAAAACGGCGCAGTCTGATTCTGCTTTTTCGTCATCAACCTCATACCGCTTTTCTCCTCTAGTTTGGGGTTTTTCAGCAGTAATCAAGGTGCCGGGAAAGCTCCGCCCTTGCTCGCGTTTAAAGGTTAATACGTGTAGCGGGATTTGATTTTTTGATGCAAGTAAAATAGCGCGCAAATGTAAAACAAAGTCATTTTGTTTTGCAATTGACAAAGCTTTGTCATAAGACAGCTTAGAAAAAAGGCGTGCACGCGCGTTTTTTTGGGGATCTTCTGAGTAAACCCCAGCAACGTCTTTATAAAATTCAACCTTGCTTGCACCAAGTGCAACGGCCAAAGCAACAGCTGTTGTATCAGAGCCACCGCGCCCAAGAGTCGTAATTTCTCGCCGAGTACTCATTCCTTGAAATCCAGCGACAATAACGATCTTACCCTCACTTAATCCGTCGATAATTCTCTCCGGATGCACAGCCTGAATTCTCGCTTCAGCATGGCGGTGACATGTGATGATTCCCGACTGACTTCCAGTTAAACTCATCGCCACCTGCTTTTTTTCTTTAAGCGCCATAGCAAGCAGTGCCATACTTATTCTTTCACCTACGGAAATAAGCATATCTTGCTCTCTTCTCGGCGGACAAGAAGAGATTTGCCTGGCAAGTTCCATCAGCTCATCGGTCATCTTGTCCATAGCACTCACGACGACAACGATAGACGGATAGGTCTCTCTTTTTTCAACGATAATATTAGCAGCAGCAACCAAGTGACACAGCGTTTTTAATGCCACGCCACCAAATTTCATAACTAGCGGCCTTATATCGGCACTATTTTTCTTATTCTGTAAATTCATTTTTTAAATCCAAGTTGTGTCTTATAATTGCTCAGATCAATTTTCTGGTTGTTCACCTGTTTGAGACATCGAGTAACCACCCTAGCCCGTATTTCTCACCAGCCTCTGGGAAAGCTTGGAACATCTGTGTTCCCGAATATTCCAAGTGACTCTCTTGGAAATGTTTATGAATATTCCCTGCGAGAGTCACTTGAAATCTCGAAAAAACAGACTGTTCAACCTTCTACGCAGAGCTGGTGAGAAATACGGGCTAGTTGCTCGATGTCTCAAACAGATGAAAAAAGAAAATTTTATTTGAGCAATTATACGACACAACTTGGGTTTTTAGATGAATTGCCATTAAATGCGGGCCTGGTTTTAAATTCTTTGAAGCCTCCCTTGGAACAATCGTTTTTAGAGGCTCCTCGCGCAAAATTCCACTCGAAATGGAAGGAGCCTCTATAGAAACCATTTACCCGGAATAGCTTCTTGTAAGCCTATTTTAATGGCGATTGCCCTACCGGTATAAAGTTTCGAGTTGCTTTTATTATTAATTCCTTGCTAACCTTACCTCCTATAACCATTGTTTTAATTTGGTGGAAATTGAAGCTGAAGGCTTGTCTAAATCAAAACCGATTTCTTTGAAGTTTAAGCCCGAAGTCAATTCTATTTCAAGTCAACCAAGGCAAAAAGTGTAAAAGAAATCTCTTTAAATCGAGTTAGCGCAAGCTTTTTACACAAATACGGAAAAGGAGTTCCAGCCTGTATGTGAGGTTGATCAACCAACAAAACTCCACGGAGCCACTGCAATACCATGTCTGAGGAACTAGATTACGATTGGAATGAAAGCAAAATTATCGATGATGTCGACTTTTCCAAAGAAGAAGCGAAGGCTTTCCAAAACTTGCTCAATAAAAAGGAATCTTCCGCAGAGGAAGGCTCTATTTCCTCCATGGAAGTGGGTCAGATTCTTAAGGGACATATCGTCGAAATTTCTCCTGACTTCGTCATCGTCGACGTCGGACTTAAATCTGAAGGCCTCATTTCAATTAGTGAATTTAAACCTGATGAGCTCAATTTAAACAGCGAAATTGAAGTCTACCTCGACCGCGCTGAAGGCGAAGATGGTCAAATCATTTTATCGCGCGAAAAGGCGCGACGCCAAAGAAAATGGGAATATATCGTTGAGAACTGCAAAGAGGGCTCAATTGTCAATGGAAAGGTGATCCGCAAAGTCAAAGGCGGTCTCATGGTTGACATCGGAATCGAAGCCTTTCTTCCCGGCTCTCAAATCGACAACAAGCGGATTAAAAATGTCGACGACTATTTAGACAAAGAATTCGACTTCAAAATCCTTAAAATTAATATCGACCGGAAAAATATCGTGATTTCAAGGCGAGAAGTCCTCGAAGAAGAGCGCAGTTCGAAAAAAGCTGAACTTCTCGAAACAATCAAAGAAGGAGAATTGCGCACTGGAACCGTCAAGAACATCACTGATTTCGGTGTCTTTCTCGACCTCGATGGCATTGACGGATTACTCCATATTACCGATATGACCTGGAGGCGAATCAAACACCCCTCTGAAATGGTTCAGCTCGGTGATGTTCTTGAAGTCATTATTCTTTCTATCGACAAGGACAAAGGAAGAGTTGCCCTCGGTCTTAAGCAAAAAGACCCAAACCCTTGGCAAGAAATCGAGCAAAAATATCCACCGGGAACCCGAGTCACAGGAAAAATCGTCAACCTCGTTCCCTACGGAGCCTTTATTGAAATCGAAGCCGGCATTGAGGGGCTTATCCATGTCTCTGAAATGTCTTGGGTAAAAAATGTGACCGACCCAAATGAAGTCGTGACCAAAGGAGATGAGGTTACCGCTATTGTCCTTGCTGTACAAACAGATGAAGGAAAGATCTCTCTTGGAATTAAGCAAACGGAAAAAAACCCCTGGGAAGACGTCGAAGCAAAGTATCCCGTTGGCACCACAGTGAAAGCAAAAATCCGCAACTTAACCAATTACGGGGCGTTTGTCGGCTTAGAGCCGGGAATCGATGGTCTCATTCATATCTCTGACATGAGCTGGATCAAGAAAGTGTCTCACCCTTCTGAAGCACTCAATAAAGGAGATGAAGTTGAGGCGATTATCTTATCGGTCGATAGAGAAAGTAAAAAAATTACCCTCGGAATTAAACAGCTCAGTGAGAACCCATGGGAATCTATTGAAAAAACGACTCCCGAAGGAAGTGTTGTTAAAGGTGTTGTCTCAAAGATCACCGCATTTGGCGCTTTTATAGAGCTGGAGAATGGTATTCAAGGTTTAGCCCATGTGAACGAACTCTCAGATCAGTCATTCGGCAAAGTAGAAGAAATTGTTTCAGTTGGCAGCGAAGTCACCGCAAAAGTCACCAAAATCGACCCCGAACGCAAAAAAATCCTCCTCTCTATCAAAGATTACATTGTCGAAAAAAACCAAGAAAACAGAGATGATATTGTGATTGGTAAAACAAAAGGTGACAAAGCTTAAAAACAGCCGTGGCAAACAGCCCTGCATCTGCTGCCGACGTGGGGCGCTTGTGAATCTTGCGCTGAATTAGAGAACGACGCATGTGTCAGCAAGCCAACCTTGAATATTAGGGCATTAGCATCGTTGACTACAATCAAATAAGGTAAATGCGATCAATATGAATAAAGATTTAGTTGCTATTTTTGAATATCTTGAAAAAGAAAAAGGGATCAAGCGGGAAGCTATTATCGCTGCCATTGAGGAAGCGCTCGTTGTCGCCGCCCGCAAAAGCATCGCCGGCTCTGGAACAATTTCAGTGAAAATTGATTCTAAAAACGGCAATCTCGAAGTATTAGCCGAAAAAGAAGTTGTCGAATCAGTCACCTACCCCGATGAGGAAATTACGCTAGAAGAAGCGCGCGAAATCGACCCCGATTGCGGCTTAGATGACTGGGTTTCCGTTTCTGTAACCCCCGAAAACTTTGGTCGCATCGCAGCACAAACAGCGCGCCAGGTGATCGCACAAAAATTGCGCAGCGCAGAGCGGGACGTTATTTACGAAGAGTATCGCCACCGCATTCATGAGCTTCTTTCGGGAACAGTCAAACGCATTGTCAAAGGCGCCACTCTCATCGTCGACTTGGGAAAGGTCGAAGGCGTTCTTCCCTACAGGTTTTACCCCAAAACAGAAAAATATTACGTTGGCGATCGCATCCAAGCCCTGCTTTGGGAAGTTCACGATACCGATAACGGCGGTGCAGAAGTCATTTTATCGCGTAGCCACCCCGAAATGGTTGCCAAGCTATTTGAACAAGAAGTGCCAGAACTCAGCGATGGGACCATTGGAATCAAAAAAATCGTCCGCGAAGCGGGGTACCGAACCAAGCTCGCCGTTTACTCTAATGACCCACGAGTCGACCCCCTTGGAGCTTGCGTTGGAGTTCGCGGAACAAGAGTCAAAAATATCATCCGAGAGCTAAATAATGAAAAAATCGATATCGTGATTTATCAAGAGAACCCGCTCGAGCTACTTAAAAGCTTACTTCACCCGATCGAGCCGAAAAAATGGCAATATAGTGAAGGAGGATCGCAAATTACGCTCATTGTCAACGACGAAGACTATCCTATTGTCATTGGAAAAAGAGGAATGAACGCTCAGCTCAATGCCAAGCTCATCGAGGTGGAAATCGAAGTGAAAAAGATGACCGAATACCAAGCAGAACTCGCCTTTGAGCAGCAACAAATTCAACACGAAGACGACCAATCTCTCGACATGCAAATCGATCAAGTAGAAGGCATTAATTCCTTTGTCATTGAAACGCTAAAAGACGCCAATTTTGATACCCCGCGAAAAATTCTTCAGTCTTCGCCAGAAGACCTTTCAAAGGCGACTGGGATCAGCTTAGAAATGGCCACTGACATTATGGAAAAAATACGCAACATAAGGACGTGAAAATTTGGCTAAACACTTAAAAATCAAAGTCAAGAACACACAACTTGCAGCCGCTCTTCAACTGAGCAGAAAGAAAAAAGAAGAAACTGAAGAAACGGCAAAAAAGGCTAAAAAAGCGGCGGCGGCTAAGAAAGCGGCGGCTAAAAAACCCCAACCACCGGTAAAGGAAGAGGAAAAAAAAGTCGCTGAACCGGTTGTTAGCAACCCGCTCCCTGAAGAAAAAGAGCATTCCGCTGCCACCAGCCCAAAATCAACAGAAACAACGAACGTTCAAAAAGCTCCTGAAACACAAAAAACACAAACCATTAAAAAATCGCTCGAAGAGCTCAAAAAAAGAGATCTTGCCGCTAATGAAAAAGAAGCGACTAACTTTCGCGCCCAAGTCTCTCGAAAAAAAGGAAAGGACTTCAAAGCAAAACAGCAGCAAACCCAGCGTCAAACTTTTGATCGACGCGCTCGCCAAGGGTTACGCGTTGGTGAAGAACAAGGATGGCGCAGGCGAAAACCGCGCTCTAAAATGCGCCCAAAACAGCCTATTGAAATTATTCGACCCAAAACCCTCTCTGTTCGCGTTCCTATTTCGATCAAAGACTTAGCGCAAGCAATGAAGTTTAAAGCCTCTGAGCTTCTGTCCAAACTCTTTCTTCAAGGTACCAAACTCACCCTCAACGATACCCTTGACGACGAAACAACCATTCAACTTCTCGGCCATGAGTTCGGCTGTGAAATCACCATTGATACCAGTGAAGAAAAAAGACTCCGCATTACAGATGAAACAATTGCCGAAGAAATCGCTGCAACAACGCCGGAAAAACTCTCTCCACGCCCGCCAATCATTGCGTTTATGGGGCATGTCGATCACGGGAAAACGAGCCTAATCGACGCTATCCGCAAAAGCAACATTACGAGCAGTGAAGCTGGCGCAATTACCCAGCACATCGGAGCCTTTCGATGCCACCGCAACCAAGGAGACCTTACAATTCTCGACACTCCAGGACATGAAGCATTTAGCTTAATGCGCAAACGGGGCGCTGCCGTCACCGACTTGATCGTCCTCGTGATCGCTGGCGATGAAGGGATCATGCCACAAACAGAAGAAGCCATTGAGCAAGCTAAAGCGGCCGCCGTCCCGCTGCTCGTTGCAATCAACAAAAGCGACAAACCGAGCTTTAACGCCGACACCATTTACCGCGAGCTTGCCGACCGCGAACTCCTCCCCGAAAGCTGGGGTGGCGATGTGATCACCGTTAACTGTTCAGCGACAACAGGAGAAGGAGTTCCCGAACTCCTCGAAATGCTCGCTCTTCAAACAGAAGTACTCGAGTTGAAGGCTAACCCGACAACGCGGGCTAGAGGAACAGTCATCGAGTCACAGCTTCACAAGGGTTTCGGCGCTGTGGCAACAGTCCTCGTCCAAAACGGAACGCTCAATCTCGGCAATGCGATCGTCTTCGACGATATTTACGCCAGAATCAAAACAATGCACGACGAACATGGGAAAAACACCACAACTGCAGGCCCTTCTTGCCCAGTAAAAATCACAGGACTTTCGGGCGTTCCAAATGCGGGATGCGAATTTATCGCCGTAAAAAATGAAAAAGAAGCGCGCAAGCTCTGCACCGAACGCACCTCTGGAGTGAAACGCTCTCAAGCCAAGCGCTCGTCTACGGAAGGGTTCGAAGCGTTGCTAAAAAAACACCAAGAGCAAAACACAAAGAAAATGCTTAACCTCATTTTGCGCGCCGACGTCCAAGGATCTGTTGAAGCGATCAAAGCTTCGCTGCAAAACATTAAAACAGACAAAGTGATCCTCAGCTTCATCTCAGCAGAAGTCGGCGAAATTTCCGAATCCGATGTCGAACTTGCGGTTGCTTCGCAAGCGGCCATTATTGGCTTTCACACCCAGATTGAAAGCCACGCAGACACTCTCATCAAGCGGTGTCACATTCCGGTTAAAATACGGACGATCATTTACCAGCTGATCGATGACGTCAAAGAACTGATGTTGCAAAAGCTAGACAAAATCCGTCAGGAAAACCATGTTGGCACCGCTGAAGTCAAACAAATTTTCAAAGCTTCCCATCTTGGAATCATCGCAGGCTGTCAGGTCGTTGATGGCATCATTAAACGCGGAAACCACATCAAGGTTGTGCGCGGCGATGAAATTATCTGGAGCGGCGAGATCGCCTCACTCAAACGCGTCAAAGAAGACGTCAAAGAAGTGGCAAAAGGGCTTGAATGCGGTATTTTACTCGAACGGTTCAATGCTATCGAACCCGGTGATGAGATCAAAGCTTTTGAAGTGACCTACATCAATCAAGAACTTTAAACCTACAAAAGATGTAATTCCATGAGTACTAAACGGGTTAAGCGCCTCAACTCCCTCCTTAGAGAAGTGATCAGCGACGTGATCCGAAAAGAGGTGCGCAATCCCCACGTCTCGTTGCTGACAACGGTGACAAAAGTAGATATTTCAAGCGACTTGCGCCATGCCGAAGTTTCGATTAGCGTCATTGGGAGCGATGCCGAGCGGGCAAAAACAGTTGCCGCTTTAAATACGACTGCCACCTCAGGGTATATTTCGACTCAAGCAGCCAAAGAAGTCGTGCTCCGCTACTTTCCCTCTTTGACCTTTAAACTCGATACAAGCGTTGATAAACACATGCGCATTGATTCTGTGCTCAAAGAAATCGAAGAAAAGAAAAACTCGCGCAATAGTCACCTTAAAGGCGAAACTTAAATGACCTATTCTCCCTGCATTAAAGAGGGTATTCTTCTCGTCGATAAAGAGTGTGGCAAAACTTCTTTCCAACTCGTGAGTTTACTGCGAAAAAAATCGGGCATCCGCAAAATCGGCCACGCCGGTATCCTCGATCCCTTTGCCAGTGGCGTCATGATTTTGCTCATCGGCCGACCTTTCACAAGACAGGCGGAAACGCTCATCAACCAAGATAAAGAATACCTAGCTACGGTCAAACTCGGTGAAACAACCGATACCTTTGACTGTGACGGTAACATTACCGCCACTAACGACACTATAGTTCCCTCAGAGCCAACTATCGCTGACGTCGTTGGCCAATTCCAAGGCAAAACAACGCAAATCCCTCCGATGTTTTCAGCCAAAAAAGTAGGCGGTCAAAAACTTTACCACCTCGCTCGCAAGGGAATTGAAGTCGAGCGAAAACCCATCGAAATTAAGCTCATAACAACTATCCTCAACTACGACTACCCCTACCTCAAACTCAAAATCGCCTGCTCCAAAGGAACGTACATCCGCACGCTCGCTCATGATATTGGAAATGCGCTCGGTACAGGTGCCCACCTCACCGCTTTACGCCGCACGCGCTGCGGCGCATTTACTCTAAAAGATTGCATTGACTCAAAAAGCCTCGCTGCTCCATCCTGCTCCTATACAGACCACCTAAGGAGAGCGCTATGAAAGTTCTATCCGACACCGAGACACTCTCTACCGACGCGCCAATTGCATGTGCAATGGGTGTCTACGACGGCGTTCACCTTGGCCACCAAGCGATCATCAAAGAGCTCCACAAAAAAGCCCAGTTGCGCGGCAAAAAATGCGTTGTCACTTTTTCTCCCCACCCAGCAGAAATTCTCACTTGTAAACCGACTTCTCTGATCGTCTCGCTTGCACACCGACTCCACCTGCTCGAGTTGTACGGCATCGACTACGTACTCGTTCTTCCTTTTACTCCACTGCTAGCAGCACAGCCCTACGACGAATTTCTCCACACACTGCGCAAAAAAATCCCTTTTTCTTGGCTGATTTTTGGCGAGGGAAGCTCATTTGGCAAAGATCGGCTCGGCACTGAGCCCAAAGTACGCCTTTTGAGCCAAGCACTCGGTTTCGACGTCATCTATCTAAAAAAAGAAACTCACCACAAAGAAGTGATTGCAAGTGGCGCCATTCGCAAAGCTATCCGCGCCTGTGAGCTTAAAAAAATCAAAAAGATGCTCGGGCGCCCCTATTCGATCTGGGTTCCCTACTCACCAGCTGATTCCAAGCGAGAAAATGAAACTCTATGCAAGTGGTCAACCACCTGTCACTACCTCTGCCCCCTTCCAAACGGCGTCTACGGCGTCGATCTCGAAACCACTACCAGTAAAACCGCGGCAATCGCTTTTGTCAATGCAACAACTGATCTTCAAAGAAAGCCGATGCTAACACTTGACCTTTTCTTCGATACCCCTCCACCGGCTGCGACTCACCTCAATATCGCCTTTGTCGATTATCTCCATGAAGCAATCGATGTCAATACCTTAGAGACTTTTCTCTCTTCGACCAAACAAAAACTCTCTCCTCAACCCACCTAATCCATGAGCTAAACCTACTATGCATACCCTATCCTGTGGCATCATCGGCCTACCCAACGTCGGAAAATCAACCCTTTTCAACGCCCTTCTCAAAAAAAAGCAAGCCAGTGCTTCGAACTTTCCCTTCTGCACGATCGACCCGAACGTTGGAATCGTCGAAGTTCCCGATGCGCGGCTCGAACAGCTAGCGGCACTGTCACAAAGCAAAAAAATCATTCCGGCAACGATGACCTTTGTCGACATCGCGGGTCTTGTCAAAGGAGCTTCCAAAGGAGAGGGGCTTGGCAACCAATTTCTCGCCAACATCCGGACCACAGACGCGCTCATCCATGTCGTGCGCTGCTTTGAAGAAGAAGAAGTGATTCATGTCGCAGGACGCGTCGACCCGCTTGCCGATATCGAAACCATCGAACTCGAACTCATCCTCGCCGATATGCAAATGAC
>JBCCHO010000009.1:0-18183 GCA_039028715.1 Chlamydiota bacterium
ATCGCTTTCGAAGGGAAATTTGATGATTTTGACTTGAGAACTACTTTTTGTAAATTGACATATCCTGCTAATGATAGGCAATTTACAAAAAGTAGTTCTCAAGGACAAAAGCGCGAATTTCACTCGAAATGGAATTTTGCGTAAGCAGCCTCATCTGAGTGATTATAAGACACAACTTGGGTCAAGAAGTAAAAAAAGGCATCCTCCCCGGATTCGCCATCGCTGCCGTTGTCACTGGCGTTGGCATTGCGGTAGTCTCTGCAGGAGCAGCTGGGACAGAGGCTTTAGCCCGGATTTCTCACAAGGCTCTGGAAAAGTTTGGAGCCTCTGTTTCCCCCGAATATTCCAATCTATTTCCTTGGAAAAGGTTTAAGAACCTTCCCCTGCGGAAATAGATTGAAATCTCGAAAAAACAGTCTGTTTAAGCCTTTTTGCAGAGCTTGTGAGAAATCCGGGTTAGGCAAGAGGATAGCGGCTGCTTCTGGGACCGCCGATGCACACCAGGAAGAGAAAAGAGAAAGAATAACAGCGCCAAAGGCAAGTCCAAGCCAATTATATCAACAAAGCAGACCAGCTGAGTACAAAGGGTGAACTTGGGTAAATAAATGATCATTATTTTGATGGGGGTTGCAGGATCGGGCAAAACAGCGGTCGGGCAAGCACTCGCCCGCGCGCTTGGCTTTGATTTCGTCGAAGGCGATGAGCTGCATTCAGCCGAAAATCGGACTAAAATGAGCGCTGGGATCGCACTTGACGATCAAGATCGCATGCCGTGGCTCGCAGCTATTGCGATGCGCATTCGGGATTATCTCGACCAAAAAAGGGGGCTTGTCGTGAGCTGCTCGGCGCTAAAAGCCGCTTATCGCAAACAGCTTCTCTTGTCGCCTAAAGTGCGTCTCGTCTACCTCAAAGGCGATCCAACATTGATTGCACGCCGACTCAAGCAGCGCAAAAAGCACTTTTTTAACGCGCAGTTACTTCAAAGCCAATTCGATACGCTTGAAGAACCAGAAGAAGCGCTTACGGTCCATATCGACCAGCCAGTTGCAGCAATTGTTGCGACTATTCGCGCCGAGCTTGTGAGAACTCAAGGTTAACCCGAGCTTGCCACTTGTAGTACCTGTGAGTGCGACCTATGGATATTGAAACCCAAGTTGTGTGGTAGAGTTGCTCAGATAAATTTTCTCTTTTTTTACCTACCAGCGGCTTAAATTTTTAGCATACTTGAATAAAGTAGGTGAAAATTCAAGCCGCTGGTAGGTGAAGAAAGAGAATTTTAGATGAGCGATCAGAAGACGCGGACTTGGGTTTGAAACCCAAGTTGTATGAAAAACTTCTGTCACAGATCATTTTGGAACACCGGAAAAAATGATTTATCGGGATAACCTGAGTTCTGAATTTTTAATCTTTAAACTAAGCGATTTTTATGAGGAAAATTAACGCTATTTGAGTGAGTGGAATAGCCGAAGTTATTTTCCGAATGAAAATAGCGTTAATTTTCCCATAAAAATCGCTTAGGTTAAAGATGTTAAATTCAGAACTCAGGTGGATAGGTTCAAAGTCAAGCTCACGTGAAAAACGCGCGGCAATCAGAGGCTCGCCGCAAAAATCGCTTGGCACCTTGAATTTTTCCTACGCTCTGACTTTTGAGCCCGAGCCTATCCAATTAAACTCTTCTTTCAGCTACAATGGGAAATGCGGGTTAGATAGCAAGCGACGGCAATGCAATTTCTTTTAAGTAAACTCCAATTTTTGGCCTCGACAGGCGAGTACATTTTGCTGATATGGAGGGTTTTTTTAGCGATGTTAAAAAAACCGCCGCAATGGTCGCTTATCCGCGAGCAACTATATAATATCGGAGTGTTGTCTCTCCCCGTTGTTGCTATGACCGGGTTTTCGACGGGGCTTGTCTTGGCAGCGCAATCGTTTTTCCAGTTAAGCGACAAGGGGCTTGCCGGTACGACGGGACTTATGGTCGGGAAAGCAATGATCACCGAGCTCGGCCCTGTCTTGACGGCATTCATGGTGACAGGCCGGGTCGGAGCGGCAATGTGCGCCGAGATTGGAACGATGCGCGTTACTGAACAGATCGATGCGCTAGAAACGATGGCGGTCAACCCCAAACGGTACTTGATTGCGCCGCGGTTCATTTCGGGCATTTTTATGATGCCGCTGCTGACGATTTTTAGCATCTTTATGGGTATTTTCGGCGGCTATCTGATCGCGGTATTTTATTTTCATATGCCTCCAACGACCTATTTCGATCCAATGCCGGTCTATATTACCAATTTCGACTTGCTGACCGGAATCGCCAAAGCGGCGATTTTTGGGATTTTGATCGTCACTATTTCTTGCTACAAAGGGCTGATGACATCGGGCGGCGCCGAAGGAGTCGGCCGTGCGACAACGACAAGTGTCGTTGTCTGCTATACGTTCATTTTAATTTCGAATTTTTTGATCACACTTGGACTTAACTTGTTGCGTACTGCGACTGGGTGGTTCACATGATTGAGATCGAAGAGCTGTGGAAGACATTTGACGGCAATACAGTACTAAAGGGGCTCTCACTGACAGTGAAAAAGGGTGAGACACTGGTCATTTTGGGCCGGTCTGGAGTGGGAAAAAGCGTGTTGCTCAAACACATTATTGGCATTTCTAAAGCCGATAGCGGATCAATTAAAGTCGACGGCCAGTGTGTCTCCGATCTAGAAGGCGAGCAGCGCTACCAGGCAACGCGGAACATGGGAATGCTGTTCCAGGGGGCAGCGCTATTTGATTCGATGAGCATCGCCGAAAACACGGCTTTTTATCTCAATCAGCATGGCGATCTCGAAACGGGGCAAAGATATACCAAAGAAGAAATCCAGGACCGGGTCGATCATGCGCTCGAAATGGTCGATCTTGCTGGCACGCAAAATAAAATGCCCTCAGAGTTATCGGGAGGAATGCGGAAACGGGCTGGACTCGCCCGACTCATTGTTTACCGTCCTAAGTACTTGCTTTACGACGAACCGACAACCGGGCTTGACCCAATCACGGCGATGCAAATCAACGAGTTGATTGTCAAAACACAGCAAGAGCTGCAAGCAACTAGTATTGTCGTGACCCATGATATTATTTCGGCTCTTTACGTCGGAAACCGGCTAGCTCTTCACAAAGAAGGGAAAATCGCCTATATTGATGAACCAGATGCCTTTCTCAAAATAGACGACCCGGTGATCCACTTTTTACACCGGACGATTTCGGAAGACCCACGCTCATTTAGGAGAAACGACAATGGTTGACTACATGAAAAATATGCTCATTGGGCTTTTCGTTGTCGTCGCCTGCTCGCTGACCGTTGGCATCATTCTTTTTCTCGAACCCAGCGTTGGAGATGGCAAAGAAGTTTTTATCGTTCGATTTTCGAATATCAATGGGATTTCCATTGGTACGCGAGTGATGTTTGCCGGTAAACCAGTCGGCGAAGTCACTGCTATCGAGCAGATCTCGCATGCACGCGAGCAGCCGACTGACGAGCTAGGCCAGGTCTATTTCTACCAGCTTATTCTCCACGTCGACTCAAGCGTCAAAGTGTATAATACCGATGAAATCACCGTCCAAACATCGGGACTTCTCGGTGAAAAATCGATTGCAATTATTCCTAGATCGCCACCTAAAGGTGTGAAACCGACGCTGATCACAGCAAAAACGCCGGTCTACGCCGAGTCGGTAGATCCGCTTGAAAGCGCCTTTAACGAGCTCGCTCAGCTATCAGATAAAGTTGAAGAGGCGCTCGACAAGGTGATCGCTTGGATCGACCAAAATGGCCATGAACTCGGCGCTGCAATTCGCGCCTTTGATGATGCAATGACCGCAGCATCAACTGCTCTTTCCGATGTGAACCAAACGCGTCTAGTCGACACAATTAAAGACGCTGCAGATAACTTTTCCGCAACAATGGGCGATCTGCACAACACAATCAATCAACTAACAGAAGATCAGGCCTTCGATAACCTTGCCGTGACACTCGATAACTTGCGTAGCGCTAGCCGGTCGATTGAATTCGCTGCAGCGACTGTCACAAGTGGAAAAGGGACGTTCGGCAAATTGATGATGGACGATGGAACTTACCTACAGCTCACGGCAATCCTGAATAAAGTCGATACCTTAATGAATGATGTCAATCAATACGGGGTCTTCTTCAATCTCAATAAAGAGTGGCAACGGATGCGGGTCAAGCAGGTCTCGATACTCAACGCGCTGCAAACACCTCAACAATTCCGGGACTATTTTAATCGCGAAGTCGATGCGATCAACACTTCGATGGAACGGCTTTCCATTCTGATCAACCGAGCGGAGCAAAACCCCGATCGAGCTGAAATTTTAGCAACCAAGGCTTTTAAGCGCGATTTTGCTGAATTGATGCGTCGTTCTGAAGCTCTGCTCGACACGCTGCGCCTGTATAATCAACAGCTCATTGAAGCGCAACAACGCCCGTTTGAAGACTGAGGTTTTCACCAAGATGAGCCTATCTCAGCGAAAGCTGTTTTTGCGAGAAAATTAAAAAAATTTTTTATACTTCTGGAAAATCTCTACTGACAATTGATGAAAAAAATTCTTTATGATACTGTCAATCTAAATCGCATCAAAAAAGAAAAAATTATTTGTAAAGAGAAGCAGCTAAACAGGATAGTTCTTTTCTTTTTTTTTCTAGTAGCGTATTATCATCCACCAAAATCACCAACAGCATAACGGCTCCTATCATAAATATGAAAAGTGAACGACTAAAAAAACTTGAAATTGAACTTAATGATCTTGACCAATGGTTAAAACTCAGCTTAGTTCCGAAAAAAGACATTGAAAAGCATAAAAAAGAAATTGAAATTATTAGAAAAAAGATTGAAGAAGAAAAAGCCCGCTTACTTGCTATTAAAGAAAATGGCGATATCGAAGAATACTCTGTTCCAAAGCGCAACCCGCAAAATCGCCAGGTGTATCCCGATCACACAATGCCAGGTATCGAGATGGAAGACAGTTCAAATACGACTGACACCGGACTAGAAACTGAAGAGGGGTACACAACACAAGCAACGACATTGAGCGGCGAAGAGAGCAAAAGCGAAGAGAATACTCATGTTGAAGAGGAAGAAGAGGATCCATTTAGCGATCGCAATCGGTGGCGACGCGGTATTTTAGAGGATCCCGACTCTGATGCCTGGTGACCCCAGTCTATCGATTTATTTCCACTTTCCTTTCTGCAACACTAAATGTCCCTACTGTCACTTTGCCATTTTTCCTAATCAGCTAAAGTGGCACAGGCGATTTCTAACCACCCTTTTTCTCGAATGGGATCGCCTCTTGGCTAAGTTGCAAGGGCGCCCAGTTGTTTCGCTCTACTTTGGTGGTGGCACGCCTACCTTGTTTCCAGATGGCATTGTTCAGGTGCTTCAACGCGCCCGTGCTGAGCTTTCGCTGGTAGCGAATTGTGAAATTACCGTCGAGGCCAACCCCGAAAGCCTTTCTTTGCCAATCATGCATAAATTAAAAGAAGCTGGCGTCAATCGCCTTAGTTTAGGTATCCAATCTTTTGATCACCACCTGCTCAAAGTTCTTGGACGAGAGCATAGTGCGCAACGCGGCATCGACGCGATTGTTACAGCTAACCAAGCTGGAATTTCTAATCTCACGATCGATCTTATGTACGAGCTACCTTATCAAACTGAAACTAGCTGGAAAAAAACGCTGGCAATCGTAGCGACGCTACCGATTACACACATATCGCTTTACAATCTCACTTTTGAGCCCTCAACTTCCTTTAACCAACGCCAAAATCTACTCAAACCTTTTCTTCCATCTGAAAAAATGACTGTTGCCCTGCTAAAAAGCGGTGTAGCCGCTTTTAAAGCAATGGGGCTTGAGCAGTATGAAATCTCAGCTTTTGCTAAACCTGGCTATCAATCTGTACACAATAGCGGCTACTGGCAAGGACGCTCTTTTTTTGGCTTGGGGCCATCAGCTTTTAGCTATAGCGAGGGAAAGCGGTGGCGCAATACGAGAGCATTACCTCGTTACGTGCAAGCACTGGAAAAAGGCACCTCTTCAGTTGATTTTGAGGAAAAGCTTTCCTACCCCGCCAATGTCTGCGAATTACTGGCGATCGGGCTGAGGCTAACAAAAGGGATCGACCTCGCTATTTTTGAGCAGCGCTTTGGCTTGTTGCCTTTAGCTGTCTATGATACGCTCACTGCACTTGCAAAAGCGGGATGGCTAACCTACGTAGATTCAAAAGTCAAATTGACAAAACGCGGCCAACTCGTCTACGACTCAGTAGCTGAAGAGCTCATCATAGCCGAGTGAGAAAAAAAGCTGAAAAATCGAATTTTAAACTCAAGTTGTGCGAAAAACCTCATGGTTCCTTTCCACGTTCTGCAAGAAATCCGAGTTTGCCACTTGTACCTGTGAGTGCGACCTATGGATATTTATTTGAATTTTTCTTTTTCCCATGCTTGAAACGGGAAAATGGCCCCTACTTTATCCAAGTATGTGCCCATTTTTCCGTTTCAAGCATGAAAAAAATTGAAAACCCCTCTAAATATCCATAGGTCGCACTTACAGGTTGTAGTGAGAGAATTTTATCGCCTTATTGATTCTAAACCACTTACGTTTTTGGGGAATGGGCTGCATGAACCCTACCCTCAAAACGTCAGTGATTGATAATCAACAATACTTCAAAATTCTACCACTTGCAAGGAGTGAACTTGGGTAAAGATTTTGCTAGAGCTCTCTCTAGACCTTCGGCTAGAGAAGCCATTGCTATTATTGCGAATGGCAAAGAAACCATAACTCATGAGTTGATCACGGTTATAAAAGCGAGCCGACTTGTGATTGCTGTAGATGAAGGGTTAAACCTTTGCCACAAATATGGAATTCACCCAACTCATTTGGTTGGCGACTTAGATTCTGTTGACAAACAACAGATCAGTGCATTCAGCCAACTTCAAGTCAAAAAACTCGAAAGAGCAAAAGACATTTTGGATCTTGAAGCTGGAATTCAACTTGCTCGCCAAATAGATCGCTCTGCACCGCTACTCATATTTAATGCATGTGGAGGAAGAAAAGACCACCACTTAAGCAATTTATACCTCTTATTGAAATACCCCGGTACAGTTGTTTTAACCAAGCACCTCGCGATCACCAAAGCAAACCACAACCTAGGCATAGATCCTAGTTGGATGCCTCAGCAAAACAAAGCTATTGTTGCTTTTTATGGAAATGGATCACTAAAAAGAGGTTCTCAACATATTTTTTTGAAAGCGGGAGATTCACTTAAATTCGAAGCAGAGGATAAAACCACTAGATTGATCGATGGCGAAATGCTTCTTATTTCCAAGTTCGTTTTAGATAAAAAAGCGAATCAAGATATTCTTCCTCTAGAAGGGATAACATTTCCTCATTTCGATGATAACGAAGATATTTTTCTTCTTAACTCCGAAAATAGAACTCTTGAGTTGACAACAAAAATAGGGCTTACTATTTCACTTATTCCTTGGTTAGGCAATGTAAAGGGCATTAAAACGGAAGGGCTTAAATGGAATCTAAAAGGACATGAAATGCATAAAGAGTTTATAGGAACATCCAACATCGCTCTTGGTCATTTTGTCAAGATTTCTATAACTGAAGGGAATCTCCTTTGCATTGTTGAAAAGAACATTATTGATGAAGAAATGGTTGATTTAGAAGACCACTCTTCCACGGCTAAGCTCATGACATCCAAACTATAGAAACCCAAGTTCGCCTCGTACAGAGACGTTGGGTCATAGTGGGTCCTTGCGTAAACGAGAGTGTTGCCAGCAAGTCGATGAATGACTACAATGGCCTTTAGGTCAGGAGAAACTACCAACTCGTTTTTGGGCCTTTTTTCATAGCTGTTGGGGATAGCCGATCAATAAAAACCCAAGCCCGCGTCTTATGATTGCTCAGATCAATTTTCTGTTTTTTTATCTGTTGGAAAAAGAGAATTTTAGATGAGCAATTATGCCACACAACTTGGGTTTCAACTAGAATTTTTTTGTAACCTGATCTTTTGCGTTGCGATTTTTGCACTGAGCCCCAAACTTGGGTTTTAAAACTCAAGTTTGGGGCTCAATGCGATTGGTTGGCTTTGACTCTATCGAAGGTTTTAAGCGTTAGGTATACCGATAAAGAGTATGGCATTCTATACAAGTATCACCCCTTTTATCGAAATCGCAGTTCTCACTGCAATTTTCAATTACCTGCTTTCTTTTTTCTGGAATAAGCGCTCGATGGATTTGCTCTTTGGCCTCCTCGCTTTTTTGCTTATCTTCGCCGCGTCTTCTATGTTCCAATTACCCGTGTTATACGACCTTATGAAACTCGCTTCTAGTGTCGTCGCCGTTGCTTTTCTTATCGTGTTCCAACCGGAATTGCGCGTGGCGCTATCCAAGCTCAGCTTTAAGGGAAAGCGCTACAAGGAAATCACTGAATTCGATAAGTTTCTCGACCAGCTCGCCTCTTCTGTCTACCGCCTATCCGACAAAAAAATAGGCGCTTTGATTGCACTTGAAAACGAAGATTCCCTCGATGAATTTGCCCTAAAAGCGGTCATGCTCAACGGCAACTTTTCCTCCGAGCTCCTCGAATCGATTTTCGCAACGACAACGCCGCTACATGACGGCGCTGTTTTGATTCGCGATTTAATCATCGTCGCTGCGTCTGTGATTCTTCCTCTCGCAGAAGATTCGTCTAAAATTGCAAAGTCAATGGGAACGCGTCACCGCGCCGCTCTCGGAGTGAGTCAGATTACCGATGCGCTGCTCATTGTAATTTCAGAGGAATCGGGCAAGGTGTCGATTGCCCGCGACGGAATTATGACGCGTGGAATCAAGGTCGACCGCTTCAAGGGCATTATCCGCAGTGTCTTTAACCCACCACTGAAAAAAACCTTGCAAAGCCGCTTTAAGCTGCGGGAGTGGATGCATAAATGAGAACCCTTCTTAAAGCCATCCTCATTCAAAACTGGCCGCGAAAGTGTTTATCTGTTGCCCTTGCAATCAGCATCTGGTTTTTAGTCAATCACTCTCTTACAGATAAGAGAATCATTTATAATGTTCCGATCAAAGTAGAAAACGTCCCACCTGGAAAAGTCGTTGAAAGCGGTAACTCAAGGCTTACTGTTGACCTTACCCTGACAGGTAAAAAAAATATCCTAAAAGATCTCAATGATCGCAATATTGTAGTTGTTTTCAACGCTACAGGACAAAAAGATGAATGGATTGCAACAATCCGTAAAGAAAACATCCGTACAACAAATCCTCACCTCAGTATTTCACAAGCTATTCGCCAAGTTTCGAGGCAAACTATTTTGATTAAACTCGTCAACCAAGTAACCGAAGACATTCCTATCATTATCACTCCGCCTATTGGCAAAGCACCAGAAGGATATGAGTTTGTCGATATTTGGCCCCAAAAACTCTACGTCACTGTCACTGGATCTGAAGAGCGGCTCGCCCTGCTTAAGTCAGCTAAAGTCAAACTCACTTTCAATCTCAATAAAATCGATAAACAAGAGCTCGACCACTCGCAAAGCATCACCACGCAAAAAGGAGAAGACGCCGTTTCTTTTCTCGTTCCCAACCAATGGAAACGGGTTGCTATTGCGCAAATCTCGCCCCAGTTTATCCCGATCAATGACCCAGCTGCAAAAAACTTGCGAATCGACTTTATTCGCAAAGAGACTTTAAAAGTGAATTTCCCGATTCCAATCAACTTATACTTTCCGCCAACAGCTCGAGCCACTCATACAGCGGAAAATACAACATTAGCTGCTAGTTCTTGGATCAAAACCTTAAATGGCATGCCCATATTAAATACCACTCTTTATGCCAAAGGAGTCAGCCCGCTTTTTCTCGAAATTGTCAAAAATATGCTTGAGATTGTCGTGATTATTCCCCCTAATTGGAAAAAAAATACCTGTTTAACCTGGGGATTACAGCTGATCAATCGCACAGAGTTGGAGAACCGCTATGTCCAAGCTTTACTATCGCCAGATGGCGGTCACAAAGAGCACCAAGAAACCTACCTGAGAAATCTGTTTCGCAACTATAGTCATCGCCTGCAATTGTTTCTTTCTGAAAATGAGAAGTTCAATCTTTGCCCACAGCTATCAGGAGACTCTGTTGTTATTACAAAAAAACAGCCCACATCTCCCTAAAAGCTTTTCAAAAAAGGCTCTTAGTGTCAGTTTAGTGGCTCGCCATGCCAACATCGCTGGGGGACTCGAAAAACAGTTAAGGCAAATTGCCTATGCCTTCGCTGCTCGGAAGGTCGCAGTTAATCTGGTCACAGCTGCTCCCCAATTGACAAACCAGTTTAGCAACCTTATTCAATGCCACTCACTTCAAGTCAAAAAAACGCTGCGCTGCCGCGCTCCCAAGGCATTTGACCGCGCTTGTCGTCTTTGGCATGATAGCCACCGCCACCCAGTCGTCTTTGGCATCGATCGGATCAGCTTTGCAACTCACCTCCGCGCAGGCAACGGCGTACACCGCGCCTATCTCGAAAAACGCGCCCTTTTCTCGCCGCGCATTAGGGCATTTAAAGACTGCTTTAATCCTCTCCATCGCACGCTACTGAAATTGGAATGCGAAGCCTTTACAAGCCCTACCTTGCGCCTTATTTTTACCAACTCTGAAATGGTCAAGCGCGACATTCTCCGCTTTTATCCAGTAGATGAGAAAACAATTCATGTGATTTACAATGGCGTCGAGTGGAATGAGTTTGCCGTTCCCTTTTCAGCATGGCAAAGCCGCAAACAACACCTATGCCGCGCTCTTGCCCTCAACCCTTCCGACTACCACTTTCTTTTTATTGGTCACGGATTTCGCCGCAAGGGACTTTCTCTTTTACTCACCGCCTTTGCCGCACTTCAGGAGCGCAATTGCCACTTATCTATCGTTGGAAAAGACAGCCACCTTTCCTTTTTTCAAGCCCAATGCCATCGACTCGGTATTGCCAAGCGCGTTACTTTTTTTGGCCCAAGACAAGACGTGATTCCCTTTTATACTGTAAGCGACTGCCTCGTCATTCCCTCTCTTTACGATCCTTGCGCTAACGTCACTGTCGAAGGGCTAGCGATGGGGCTATACATCGTCTCATCTCCTTTTAACGGCGGATCAGAAATGCTGACAACAGCAAATGGTACAGTGATTCCCCGCTTGGATGCCAAAGACGCTTTTGTCGCCGCTTTAAAAACAGCCCTTGCGCGGCCAAAAACAGCTGACCAAGCGACCCACATTCGCCGCTCTGCCCAGCAGTTTACCTTTACCCGCCAACTCACAACTCTCGTCGATGCGACATTAAGGACTTTGCCATGAACCGCTCTTATCTCTCCTATCTCTTGATTCGCCTAATCTTATTTCCTTTTTCGCTTTTTCCGTTTGCGTGGAACCGCCGGATCGGAACACTCATTGGAAGTCTCGCCTTCTATTTCATCCCCAATTACCGTAAACGAGCGCTTTCTAACCTCGCTCTAGCGACAACACTCGGTCTCGATCGGCGAGAAATCATCGCCGTTGCCAAGGAATCGTTTCATAACCTCGCCATCACTTGCCTCGAATACGCCAAGTTAAGGCGCTATCGCCGCCTAGAGCGGATTGTTCGGTGTTCCAATCCAACCCTAGCTACAGACTTGATGCGCCAAAAAAAAGGTGTCGTCTTTTTTTGTGCCCATCAAGCCAACTGGGAACTTTTTTTTCTTTATGGAACTAAAACCATGCCTGGCGTTGGCATTGGCAAACCAATTAAAAACCGCTACCTTTATCGCGATATCAAACAACTCAGAGAAAAATTTGGCGGTGCAATTATCGCGCCCAATGAGGCGTTAAAACAAGGGCTGCGAGCACTGCGAAATGGCAAGTTTTTTGGCATTATCGGCGATCAAAGCTTGCCCGAAAGCCGCTACCAGTTCGATTTTTTTGGCCGGCGCGCATGGACAACTCCTCTACCGGTCATCTTGGCTTACAAAGCGCGCTGTCCTATTGTAGTTGCGACAATCGTGCGCGAAAAAAAAGGCTACACCATGCGTTATTGCGACCCTCTCTGGCCCGATTGCAAAGCACCGCTAGATCGAGAAATCAACCGCCTTATGCCACAAGCGCTCCAGCTTCTCGAAGCGGCGATTGCCAACCACCCTGGACAGTGGCTATGGCAGCATAATCGGTGGAAGCAAGAAACAGCAAACATTCTTTACTACCGCTTTCGGCTCGACTCGTTGCTCATCATTCTCCCGCAAAACCAGTCCCACTTCGAAGCTCTTCTTCCCCATCTCAGCGCGTTTCGCACACTTTATCCAAGAGCATTTCTCACATTTCTCGTCCCAACTCCTTACCGAGCAAAGATCCCCCTTGCAGATGTCGAACTCCTCACTTACTCAACGCCAAAAGAGCTTTTCTTACGCGACTTCCGCTTTAAGCTCGTGTTTAATTTTTCCAAAGAACCACGGCTAAAGCGCCACTTTCTGCGCCAAAGTGCTTTTGAAGTCTTAGATAAGCGCGCGCTTTCTTTTCTCGCTAGCAAATACGCAAAGCCAGGTGACGACTTTTCACTCGTACTGAAAAAAGCGCTCAGCCGTCCTAACACAACCTGGAGCTTGAATGCCAGCTAACCGCTACTACCTTTCTACACCGCTAATTGCCGGTGAAAACCACCTTCTCGATAGCGATGAATTCCACCACCTTGTCCATGTCATGCGAAAAAAAGCGGGCGATCTTATTGAACTCGTCAACGGCCGTGGCGACCTTGCAACAGCAGAGGTCAACACTATCGAGCCAAAAGCTGCTCACATCACAGTTAAAACTGTCACTCAAGCTAAGCCCGCCTTACCACCGCTGACACTCATCCAGGCGCTACTCCCCCTTCCACAGCTTAAACTGATCGTTCAAAAAGCAACCGAACTCGGCGCTGCTCAGATCTTTCTTTTTCCAAGCGCTCAGAGCGAAAAAAAAACACTTAGCTCAGTTCAGCTCACCCGCTTAATACAAACGACAATTGCCGCCCTTAAACAGTGTGGGCGTCTCGACCTCCCGCTTCTTAGTTTCTTACCGACGTTAGACCACCTTTCCCTAACAACACAGTTGTTATTGTTTGGCGATCTGCGCCAAAAAGCACCGCTGCTACACACAGTTAGCGCAGTCAAAAGCTGCGCGATGATCATTGGCCCTGAAAAAGGATTGACCCAGCGCGAAATGACCTTACTCGAAACAAAGCACTGCGCGCGCGGCGTCAAGCTCCACCCCTATACCCTGCGCGCTGAAACTGCCGCCATTGCCGCCTTAGCTTGTCTCGCTCACTTCAACACCGATAGAGAAACTTCTTAACCCGCATTTCTCACAAGGCTCTATAAAAATTTTATTTTACTCTATTTGAACATCCCACTAGAATAACGCTTATGAACAACGTAGTATCACCCCATTATAGGCTTCTCATCTTCTTGCCAGCGGCCTTTGCCGCGCTCGGAGGGTTTCTCTTTGGTTATGACACCGGCGTGATTTCCGGTGCAATTCTCTTCATGAAAACCCAGTTTCAGCTTTCGACACGCCAAACTGAATTGATTGTCAGCATTATCTCAGTTGGAGCTGTTTTTGGGTCCCTTTTAGCTGGCCCATTAAGTGATCGATTTGGCCGAAAAAAAATATTGCTGTTCACTTCACTTCTTTATGTCTTTTCAGCTTTTATCCAAGGGCTAGCGCAGACAATCACCACCATCATTTACGGTAGAGTTCTCGTTGGCATAGCCATCGGCTTGTCATCGACAACAGCTCCTTTGTATATCGCTGAAATTGCCTACCGCGAAAAACGGGGCATGCTCGTCACCATCAACCAGTTAGCGATTACGCTCGGTATTCTCTTTTCGTTTTTCATCGGCTATTTCTTTGCGGCTACGTCCAACTGGCGTGCGATGTTTGCCTTGGCGGCAATCCCCTCGGCTATTATGTTCACCGGAATGCTCTTTTTCCCCGAGTCTCCGCGCTGGCTCGTGCGTATGAAAAAGCTCGACAAAGCCAACCAAGCCCTTTTAAAAATTAGGCGTAGTGCCGAAGATGTTACAAAAGAAATTGAGCATATCAAGCGCAACCTAAGCCATGAAGTGATCAGTTGGCGCGCAGTGTTTTCTCCAACTGCTTGCAAAGCGCTTGGGATTGGCGTTGCAATTTCGTCACTGCAGCAGCTAATTGGAATCAACTCGATCATTTACTACGCGCCGACAATTTTCAGTCTCGCCGGGTTTGAAAGCCATGTGACAGCCATTTTAGCGACAACAGGAGTCGGAACGATCAATGTCTTAGCGACTTTTATTGCGATCTATCTTCTCGATAGGTGTGGCAGAAAAAAACTGCTTATCAGCGGCATTAGCGGCCTCATCATTACCCTTGCTGTCTTAGGCGGCGCTTTTCTCTTTCCACCAACGCTGAATTTTGTTCCCTGGATCGCATTAGCTTGTTTGATGGCTTACGTCACTTTTTTTGCTTACAGTTTAGGACCAATTGGATTCTTGCTCAATTCTGAAATCTACCCACTTAATGTCCGAGGCAAGATGATCGGCATCGCCATCTGCTGCAACTGGATCTCCAATTTTCTCGTCACTTCAACTTTTCTTACATTGATCAACACTATGGGGAAAAGCCTGACTTTCTGGCTCTATGGCCTTATTGGCTTTATTGGTCTGATCTTTACTCTAAAAAAAGTTCCCGAAACAAAGGGAAAGTCTCTTGAAGAAATCGAAAACTACTGGGAAAGCCTCGTCAATCGGAACTAACTTTGCTCTTTGAAAAAATCGATATATTGAGCGCAAACGATGCAACATGAACCTATCTCGATAAAGCGATTTTTGCGGGGAACCTCAGAGGAAACATTTTTCTAATACCTGTGAGTGCGACCTATGGGTATTTATTTGAATTTTTCTTTTTCCTACGCTTGAAACGGAAAAATGGCCCCTACTTTATTCAAGTATGTGCGCATTTTTCCGTTTCAAGCATGAAAAAAGTCGCACTCACAGGTAATACGGTCATAATACCGGCTATTAAATGCTATTGGAGGCTCTATGAAAGCTGCTATTTTTTCATTACTTCTTATCTCTAAACTTATCTTTTCCTTGACCTCTTACGCAGGAGAAGTGCATTGCGGTGCAACCGCTTTTCAACTTCCCAAAGTTGATTATTTCATCTCTCTGCCCGGATTTCAAGAGGTAGAAAGAAGCGACTCCCTGATTACCCTCACTCAATTAACCGAGCCCTACATCAACCTTACTATTAGAGCGATGCCTGCTGATAAAGATCTTCATATAGTGACATATAATGATTTGATCGCGGAAGAATTGAAAAACCACTGCATAGAAACGTTTCATTGGCAATTAAAAGAGCAAGTGTCTTCATTTATAACTATCGAAGCTAGCGGAGAAAGTCTTTACATGATCAAGCAGGCTTGGCAAACAGGGTTATCATCTGACATCGGCCTCACCATTTTCGTATTAGAATCTCGGGGTAAAATGTACAGCATTTGTATGACGATCAAAATCAATTCCGAAAATTGGGATACCTGGGATAGCTTCCTAAACGATATTTGCAAGCGCATTCAAGCCTCTGGTAGGTGAAGAAAGAGAATTTTAGAGGATCCTTGCGCAAAATTCCATTTCGAGTGAAATTCATCAAATTTTCCTGCGAAAGCAATTTTTACGCAGGAGCCTCTTTAGATGAGTAATTATGCCACATAACTTGGGTTTAAAGCCGATGGCGCGAAATAGGTCTCACTCACAGGTATTTATGAATCAGCAAGTCCCCTCTTTCTATCCACTTCTTTTACAGCCCGCTTATCAACACTACCTCTGGGGTGGGCGGCGTATTTTAGACATGTTTCACCGCCCTGATCAACAAAAGATCGTTGCGGAATCTTGGGAACTTTCCGACAGACCAGAAGGAGATGTTCTCATTGAAAATGGAGTGTATCGCGAGATGCGTCTATCAGAGTTGCAGCGACAACTTCAATCTGAGCTCATCGGGCGCCCGGCGAGCTGTCTTCCCCTTTTGATCAAACTCATCGATGCAACACTCGACCTTTCGATTCAAGTTCACCCTAATGAAAAAACAGCTCCAACCTTGCAAGGAGAGCCTAAGACTGAGGTATGGATTGTTTTGGACGCGGAGCCAGGGGCATTTGTCTATGCCGGCTTAAAAAAGAAGGCGTCATTAGCAGAGTTAAGACAAGCCATTCAACGCGAGCAACTTCCTCAATTGCTTCATCGGATCGCCGTTAAAGCAGGTGATGTCATTTTTATTCCCGCTGGGACAATCCACGCTATTGGTGCTGGCTGCTTTATTTTAGAAGTTCAGCAAAATTCGAACACGACCTACCGCGTATTTGACTATGGGCGGCGCGATGCCGAAGGCAACATGCGAACGCTTCATCTCGAAGAAGCACTTGTAGCCACTGATTTGCACCACTTTTCTGGGGCATTGCAGCAGCCGAGGCTCAAGCGCGAAGACAAAGCTGTCAAATGGGAGGAGCTCATCGCATGCCCTTATTTTTGTGTTGATCGACTACATGTTTATGAAGAAATCGACTGTGCTCGTGCTGAGCAAAGCTTTACCTATTATTTTGTCCTTAAAGGGCGGGGAAAAATCAAAACAGATACTCAAGACTATGATTTGGCATTTGGCCGCTCCTATCTGCTTCCTTATGGCCTTAAAAAGTGGCATCTCCAAAGCGAGCAGGATCTCGTACTAATGACCGCCTATCTTCATCCCATAAATAGCCACAGCTAGGGCACTTTTTTCGCTAATTTGCGTTTGTAACTTGCTGGCAATAATTTTTGCCCGACGTGGCTCGCTCCAGCAGTAAGCTTCTAGTTTTTTTCGTAACGGATTTAATAGAACAGGGCCAGCGTGAATGGCTAGTGTACCGAGGACGACGAGCTCTGGATTCACAACCATCAAAAGCGTGCCGATTCCCTGAGCGAGTTTGTCAATGAATTCCCGCCAGACGGAAAGTGCGAAGCGGTCTTTTGCGATCACTGCTTTGAGAATCGCTTCCATATCAATTTTGCTCCATTTTCCCCCTGATAGAGTGAGAATTTTGCTTTGGCGGCGCGATTTTTTGAGCTGAGTTGCCACATAGCGGGCAAACATTTTGCCACCGCAATAGGCTTCGAAGCAGCCCCTTTGGCCACAGGGGCAGCGCCTACCGCCCGGGACAATCACAAAGTGGCCGACCTCGCCAGCTGTGTCGGATAACCCTTGAACAAGGCGACCATCGATAATCAGTCCACCACCCATTCCTGTCGATGCCGTCAAGTAAATGAGATTTTTTTTCCCGTGATTACCGAAATAGTAGACGGCTAAAGCAGCGGCATTACCGTCGTTATTGAGAAAAACTGGCTTTCGAAAAGCGGTCTGCATATTTGCTGTGATTGCTAAGTTTTTCCACTGCTTTAGGTTGGGTGGAGACAGCAGTTTTCCCTTGGTTATATCTAGCGGGCCGGGGCAAGAAATACCAACCGCTTTAATCTGGCGCAGCGAGAGCCCTTGTTCTAAACAAAGCTCTGCAGCCGTTTGTTTAACCCGTTCAAGGGCATAGCGGTAACCTAGGCTAGGTTTTGTAGGGAACCGCTGAGAGGTCAAAACTTTTCCGAGGCGATCGCCAAGGCAAACCGTTATTTTTGTTCCCCCAATATCGACTCCAAGTAATAGCATTTTTATCTCAGGTTGTTCTTTTTTGCCGTTATACTTGATTTTCGGCTCGTCGTAAAGTCGTCTTCGATATATACTCCTTCCGGTTCAAAAGCGCCCAAAAGCAAACTGAATTTAAAGTTCTCTAAATTGCATTTTTTATTCTACCCAATATTAAGTTTAATATGGGCGACGAAGAAAAAATACGCTCTAGAGGCTTTAAATCAGTTTGCTTTTGGGCGCTTTTGAACCGGAAGCACTATATACCCGTAACGATTCAAAGTGAGAAAATCTCAGCGCATTTGGCGGACCCTTTTCGGATCACTTTTTCCTCGATCCTAGGCTCGAAATAGGTCGCACTCAGAGATAATAAGGTTGCTTATCTAGAAAAAACTCCTGCGCAGGGACACGAAAAAACGCAGTTTTGAAGTGCCCTTAGCAGTCGATGGCTTCAAGATTTCAG
>JBCCHO010000010.1:0-17902 GCA_039028715.1 Chlamydiota bacterium
CGCTATTCTACGAGCGATTTTGGTTTTTCGAGCAGCCAAACGTAAAGATGTCTGCAACGACGCCATCGTTCAATTCGATGCCTGATTTTTCTTATTTTTCACTAAGAACCTGAGTTCTGAATTTAACGTCTTTAACCTGAGCGATTTTTATGGGAAAATTAACGCCATTTTCATTCGGAAATAGCACTTCGGCTATTTCACTCACTCAAATAGCGTTAATTTTCCTCATAAAAACACTCATCTTAAAGGCGTTAAATTCAGAACTCAGGTTAAGAGGATATCTATGATCAAACACATTTTATTTTCTATTGGTTTTTTCACACTTATGGGGGGTTTTATGCACCAAGACAATCAAAAAATACGTACGTTACACACAGCAACGGAAAAAGATTTTCGCTCGGCGTTGCCTCATCTCGCCAGTGATTATCACTCAATGCAACTCGTCAACATGCTCTACGACGGGCTGCTCCGCAAAGATAGCGAGGGAAAGATCGTTCCCGCTATTGCCGAGTCGTACAATGTGTCTGAAGACCAAAAAACCTATACCTTTCACCTTAGAAAAACCTTTTGGTCAAATGGTGACTTAATAACGGCAAAAGACTTTGAATCCAGCTGGAAAAAAATGCTCGATCCCAGATCTGGATTCCCGCTTAGCTCAGATTTCCACCCCATCAAAAACGGCAAAAAATGCTTAGAAGGAAAGGTCTCAGTCGATAGCGTCGGCATCTACGTCAAAGATCGCGAAACATTAATCGTCGAGTTAGAAAATCCTAATCGGTATTTCCCCTCTTTTGTCGCCTCGTCGACTTATCGACCGATGCATAGCACCGCCGCTGCCAATCAGCAAATTCCGATTGGCAATGGGCCATTTCTACTCAAAGAGTGGAAGCTAGGCTACTCACTTCAGCTCGCGAAAAACCCGACCTATTGGGACGCATCCCAGGTCCAGCTAGATGCGATCGAGATTCAGGTGATTCCTGATCCAACGACCCAACTTTACCTCTACGACAAAGGTAAGCTCGATTACATCGGCGGTCCTCTGAGCGATTTTTCCGACCCGAATGCCCTGCAAGGACGCGCATTTAAGACAAAAGAAACCTCTTCTGTTGCTTGTCTTATGATCAATGTAGAAACTGACTTGCTCAAAAACAAAAAGCTTAGACAAGCCCTAAGTCTTGCCCTTAATCGAACCGCAATCACCCAGCATGTCCTTCAAATCGGCGGCGCTCCAGCGACCGGCTTTTTATCGGGCTGCTTAAAAGTTGCCGAAAAGCCGCTACTAAGGGAAAACAAAGAAGAAGCAAAACAGTTATTTGCCGCCGCGCTCAAAGAGTTGCAGCTAATCCGCGAGAATTTCCCTGCGCTCACCATTAGTCATCGCAACTTGCCGCAAACAACAAAGATCATGGCTGCGATTCAGCAGCAGTGGAAAGAAACGCTCGGCATCCGCGTCAACTTGCAGCCGTGCGATTATAAATCCCACATGGCAGCGCTATTTGTCGGCAACTACGAGATTGGTGATGTCACTTGGTGCTCCAAGGTCGAAGATCCCCTCTATGTCTTATCCTTTTTTCTCGAACGCCAAGAGAAAATTAATTTACCTAACTGGGACTGCCCTAAATACCGCCAGCTGTTACATCTGGCTCGCATAGAAACAACTAGCGAGAAAAGGCAAGATCTTATCAAACAAGCCGAAGCTATTTTGCTAGAAGAAATGCCTTTGATTCCGCTCTATTTTCCCGAAGGAATATGGCTCCAAAAACCCCATCTCGATAAAGTGACGGTGTCTCGCCTAAAGGAGATCGATTTTAAGGAGGCTTGCTTTTCTTCTACTCAATAGAAACTCCCCTGCAAATTATCGACATCCCCTTTATTGCGTTGTTTTCTTGGCACCGACGATGATTTTTGTTCCGTCGAATTTGGTCAAATGGAATCCGGCAAAATCTTCGTGAAATAAAAATGCGTCGTTGTTTAAAACATCGATCGCAACTTTTTCCCCTAACAGCATTCCCTGCGCGCCATCGCTGCGGTAGTGGACTCCCGCGTGATCGCGACCGAGAGAGATATTGGCTGCGAGCTTGTTCAGTTCTCCGCCAACGGTAAGCAGTGCGCCAGTAAAGGGTTCTAGTTTTGTGTTAGTGTCATTAGGCATCATCGGGTCGGGAATCTCAAAATCCTCATTAAAAAATGCCTTTAAGATAGTCACTGCGGCGCCGATAAATGTCGCGTGTCCTGCGGGATAAGAAGGATGAACAGGACTTCCTTCAGGGTACGCAGTAGGTAAAAAATAGCTCCCGAAAGCCGTCATAATAGAAGGTAGTACCGGCGAGTTGATTAAGTCGGGATGAATTCCGAATTGAGCACCATTGGTGATCTGCTCATGGACATAAAAACCATACTCTTCAGGACGGAGACGGCGATTGACTTGCCACTTGTGGTACCACGCTGCTTTTAAACCTTCGTGGACGGCGTTGCGGACTAAAGAAAGTACGTGGCTGATATTGAAGGTGACAAAACCCTCTTGTGTTGGATTAGAGTTATAGGGATTGTTGGGATCAAACGCAGTGGCTCCATACTTATCGACAAAAGATTGCAAAATCAGCAGAGCACTTAATGACGCTTGGCCTGGAGTATCTTGGTGGACATATTCGGTCAAATCGCGTGGGGTGCGAATGAAATGCTCATCATCGAGGATAATGGCTTTGCCAGTGACGCCGCCGTTTTGGACAGTCAACCAATCGCCGAAAGTTGTCAGAAAGTCATTATCCATCGTTGCCATAGGTGTTTCTAACATATTTTGATGAATGGTCGCATTTCCGTAATCAATAGACAAATAGAGAAATTGCGAAATATAAGGGCCAATAAGATCGCCAGGGGTGTTACCGCGTAAGAATGTATCGGGGGTAACTTGTCCATTGACTTTCGGGCCACGAAAGTCTGTGAGCTGGTTGAGGTATCCAATTGCTTCAGCTACGGTTGAATCTGAATCAAAGGCGTTAAATGCAACGTCGCGGACAAGAGCAGTGCAGTAAACTTCGACCATTTCTCCAGCAGTTTCTGCGGAAGAAAAACTGGGCGCTGGGGGGATAGTATTGAGCCAAGAATCGTTTGCAGCCAAAGAAAACGCGAGTGAAGCTTGCGGATTGGCGAGCTTTCTCACTCCGATTCCAATCGGAATCGCGTTGAAATCGGCCTGGCTCCCAGTTTGCAGCGCTTTGACCATTAAATTAAAAGCCTGAACATTGGGAAAGCCAGAAGGCTGATGGCTCAGTCCCTTATTAAAGCTTGCTCGCTTATCAGCGTACGTTGCTTCATCACCGTTGGATATTTGGAAAACAAGCGGCTTCTCATCGTCGAAGCTCGTGACCTCGGATTTAACAGTCGGACACTCCACTTTTCTAAGTGCTTGTTGAATTCTAGAAAATTCTTCATCTGAAATGGCAAATGCCATCAGGGGGAGAATCAGCCCCGTTACCAAAAAAGAACATAGTCTCAAAATGAAATCCTCCATTAAAACTCAACGCCAACAAGGACGCGTGCACCGAGCTTCCAGTAAAGAAGTCGCGAGATATCTAGTGTTGCGCCAACCGAATTTTCTTCATGGATTTTGCCAAAGCGGTTCCAGTCAAAAAAGGGAATTGCATTGACAAAAATGCGCCCCCAGGAAAAAGAAAAGAACTGCTTGATCAAAAGCTGAGTGCGGAAGGCGTATCCCCAACTGGGGTCAAGATCGATTCCAATCAACCTGAGATTCTGGTAGACGTCGGGGCGGAACTCAAACTGCAGCCCTACTTTAAACATCGTCTTCATCCAATGCACGTAAAACCCGACAGGGACAAAGAGCTTATCGTAGCGAAAAGAAAGCGCTGATCCCGAAGGGTTTTGTTTGTTGTTAAACCGATCCCAACCAAACCCCGTATACGGCTGAAATTGCCACCTATTCCACGAAAAAGTCGGGCCGAGATTGAGGTCCAAAAAGTATTCGTAGATCGAACTTCTCTGTGCAGGGTTGCCAGTAATAGGACCTGCGTTCCATGTTCCCTCAAAATCAAGGCTTCCCTTGAAATAAGAGTGGGTATACTGAATTCCTGTTGTGATGCCAGCTGCATACCCTTCTAAGTGAGAGGGGTTATTAAAATCCATTCTCATGTAGTTAAAGTGAGGACCTGCATAAATTTCAGTCTGATGGGCATGCGCAGTTGTGAATAGCAGGGATAAAGCAAATAGAAACAGGTTTTTCATAATTTAGGCAAAGTTAACTTTTAATCCGCTTTAAATCCATCGAGACTTTTGCCGCTTCAATAGGAAAGTCAGTGGGAAAATCAGTGGGAAGCGGAATGATGCATTCGCGGTGATGTCCAGGAAGAACGACAACAGTTCCGACAATATCTTTGATCTTATCGATGTCAAACGTATAAGATTTTCTTTTATGCGTCAATTTGATGAGCGGCTTAAAGAAGGTGAGGTGTGCATCGCCAGAGTTGTGTAAGTGCAAAACTAAGCTGTTTTTCCCGTCCATTTGTTTGACTTCATGCGAAACGATTTTAAGTTTGTATTTGACATTTTTTGGTGTCACGTAAAGTGAAGTGACAAAAGTTTTCAGCAACTTGATACCGACAGCGACCTTGTCTGTCAGCTTCTCTACCTCCGCTTCTAACGGAGTTCCTTCGATAATGATCCGATATGCTTCTTCTGTCTTTAATTTTTTGATGTTTCCTTTCCAATACACGCGGACACGTTGCATCCCTCTTGGCTCTAACAGAAACTGGGAAGGGTAGATAAAAAAAAGATCATCGACGCGTTCATGCGTTTCGTTTCCTTTTTCATCGAGCATTCTTTTGACTCCGTATACCTCGATGGGGATAGAAGAGCGACTTTCATCAGCGGTAACTGTTAGGAAGAAATAGGATTTGTCTTTGTGGGTGATTTGGTTGCTCATAGGGGATACATTCCAACAAAAAGAACGCATAGGCACCATGAGCGGCAAAAAAAGAAGAAGAATTTTTATGAAACTTTTGCTGTTTCTTGTCATCTTTTTTGGGTTCCTTTCACCAATACCAGTTTGATTAGGGACATAATGCTAGCAGCGCCCTTGCGTCCAGATTTTAACGGGAAATCCAATTCAAGAACACATCCTTAATTGCACACATTATAGAAGAAGAATCATTTATTTAAAAAATATTTTACTTTAAAAAAAATTTTTTACGTGAAACACTGCAATACATAGGCCTATTTAAGTTAACAAGGCTCCATTGTAGAGAACAATAATCAGTGAGGAACTCTAATGATCAGAAAAGTCATTTTGTCTATCCTAGCAATCATTGGAATAGGAACGGCTCAAAATTTAATGTCCGAAGAAGATACATTTAATGTCTCAGTGACTTTGCAAGAATTTGCCATTTTGTCAATGCAAGATATCAATATTGAAACAATCAATCCTGCCTCCGCAGCGGCAACAGACAGTTACGTATCAGGAGCAACTGGTATTTTAACTGCAGAATCCAATTCAGATACGGGCTATACTGTGGTAGTCAATGCGGTTAATGCAGGTGATATTGTTGGTGTTCTTGGGTGGAATATGACCGATGCTGTTAGCTCAGAAACGCTTGAGTTCAGCTTGCTTGCTAACAAGGATAAAGCCGGGACTGCTACTGCAATTTCAACAACAGGGTTCATTTCAGGAGCTGCAACTGAAGGAACTGACTTGACAGAGGGTGCAATTGTCATCGACTGCCCAACCCAAGATGTTTCAACGAAATCATGGACGTTGCATGCCTACATCCACCAAGGAGAGATCGATGCAGCCTCTACCGGTACCTATACCGTGCCATTAAAAATGGTACTCACTGCTAATCCTTGACTCTGTTATTTCTTCGCAACGGATAAGATATCTTATATTTAGGAGAGGTTTTTCAACTTCTCCTATTGCTTTTCTACAGAGGAGCTTCGAAATACAGAGGTTTAAACCCAAGTTGTGTCCTATCTCATGATTCATCTAAAAACCCAAGTTGTGTGAAAAACTCCTGCCACAAATCATTTTGAAACCCCATATTTTTCCCAGAAATTTTTGGAAAGCTCTAAGGAGCTTCCCTTCAAATTTCTGGAAAAAATCTGGCATCCCAAAATGATTTGTGGCAGGAGTTTTTCACACAACTTGGGTTAAAATTCTCTTTTTTCCGCCTAGCCCGCATTTCTCCTACTTTATTCAAGTATGCTGAAAATCCGCGCCTCAATTAGACAAAAAATACAACATTTTTTGTTTTCAAAAATAATTGCAAACCTTAAAATAGAACTTTTCTTCTTATGATAGAGGAGAAAGTGATGAGTTCAGTGCAAAATCTGCAGCCCAAATTACCACGTAATGCCATCAACGTTAGTTTTTCTCGCCCCTCTTTTGTCATTATTCATGACGGGGAATTAGAGAAACTTATCAAGGTAGACGACTTTGTACAAAAACTTTTGGTACATATTTCTAAGCAAGATGATCAAGTCGGGCAATTAAGAAGTCAGGTTACATTGCTGACCCAACAAATAGAAGGCAAAGATGAAGAGATAAAAAGCAAAAATAATACGATCAGCAGCATGAGAGGTAGGCTTTATAACTCAGAAGAAAAGATAAATATATTGAAAACGAAGGTGGAAACATTAGAAAAAGTTATTTCGAGTGTGCTGACCGCAAGTGGAAAATAAATTGACCGAATGAAAGATTGTTTGATTTTGCTCTCGTCAAAGCGGCCCAGGACAACTGCAAAGTCGCTTAAATTGTTTTTATCTACCTGACTTTGGTTCGAGGCAACAGCCTTTTTAGTTTTTTGGTGTTTATGCTTGTTACGAATTTGATCACTCTTTTGACTTTGCATGTGTCCTGCGAAGTAGCCCCTATTCGATGATGTAGAATAATTCGGTGGGTAGTAAGAACATTCAATTTGCGTGGCAAGAAATTTAATTACGTAAATAAAAAATATTTCTCGTAAATTATTTTTCGTAATGAGCTGTTCACGATAGCAGTTGGATATTGTTCTCTACAGTAGCCGTCGATTAAAAGGGATGTGTCTTCTTCTACGCTTTTTTTGATGGTATTGGCGGCTGTTGTGTTTCCTTCTTCCGTGAAATAATCAAACGGCATTTTTCCTTCTTTATCTCGATCGCAAAGGGCAAGTTTCCTAGAAAGTCTATACTTTAGCAGTGTATAAAGTAAGATATCTTGCCCATATTTTGCGATCATATTAACGGGAGTGCAGTTGGATACATCTTTCAAGCTGACGTTCGTTTCTTCATGTTTAACTAGATCACAAAAAATCTGATATCTATGAGGGCAGTCAATTTTGGGATCTCCAGCATATCCTATTGCTTGGATACAGAGATGAAGAGGTGTATGGCCAGCGTTGTTTGTTAAATTAACAGGAAATTTATTTTGTAATAGCCCCCTAACAATAGGGCTGTGGCTTAATTGAGTTGCAATGTGAAGGAAGTTATTTTTATTTTGATCTACCCAATTATGATTAAGTAGATTTGTAAGGTAGCGGACTTGATATTTTTTCCCATCAAAATCAGAGAGTTGCTTGAGGCTAGGCAGAGAATAAGGTGAACGAAACTTATCAACTTTGGCAATAAAGCAAGAAAACTGGTTCATTGAAAGACGGTTATCGAGAGCGCGGATTTGTGACTGTTGCTTCTGGCAATAGCATAGGCGGGTTTTTTGCCGTAGTCTGACGAGCTTTGTTTCCAGCTCGGATATTTCTTTTTCCTTTGTTCCAAATATTTTTTTAATTTGCTGGCGTTCTCCTTGCAATCCCTTTTTTTTTGCATTGGAACGGGAATACCGGTAGTAGAATATCGCCGTCAAACATAAGATTGCTGTTGTTGCAATTGCTTTTTTCCATTTATGGGGTAGGCCTTTTGAAGCTTGATAGGGAGTAGAAAGGAACTGAGAGGAATAAGATGATTGGACAGGTGTCATAACAAACCTCCTTTTAAAAGAGTCCATGTATCCGAATCAGTTCTGAGTCACATTAAAGCTGAGTATTAAGTTTTATATCAAAAAAATAATTTTCACAAATCTGATTATCGACAACCTTGATACCGATTGCGATTGCAAAATTGGTCATACAGAACATATTGGCGGGAAAATACTGATTAAGTGATTGGAAAAGAGGTGTTTAAATTTAAAATCGATGATTTCTTAAGGCTTTTTGCAAAAATCGCTTGTCGTCGCAAAGTTAAAACCCAAGTTGTGTCTGATGATGGTTCAGATAAATTTTATGTTTTTTTACCTGTTTGGGGCTTGAATTTTCAGCATACTTGAATAAAGTAGGTGAAAATTCAAGCCCCAAACAGGTGGAAAAAGAGAATTTTAGATGAGTCGTCATCAGACACAACTTGGGTTTAAAGTGATTTTGGCTCGAAATGGGATTTTGAGAGGAGTCTCTCTATTTTATTTTTTTAAAGATTAGAGAAATAAGCAGTAATCGTTAAATTTTTTTAAAACATAAAAAATTAGACAATAATTTGAATAATAATTCTACATTTATTAATTAGTAAATTTAGTGAATGTGGATAAAAAATAGTGAAATTTTTTTTTCTTCCTATTTTAATTATGAGTCTTTGGGTGAAGTTAGGGGTTATAGCAGAGGAATCGACATTCTCTGTTACGGTAACGATTCTTGAATTTTCTAGGTTAAGCATGCAAGATATTAATGTCGAAAGCATTAACCCCGCGCCGTTTACCGAAAATGACTGCTATGTGTCAAAAAATTCTGGGGTGCTCCTTGCCGCTTGCAATGCGAGCACAGGATACACAGTAAGAGTCAATGCCATTAATCAAACAGATATCGTTCCAGATTATGGCTGGAAAATGACAAATCTTTCAACGTTAGATACTTTGGACTTTTATTTGTTGGCCGATAGAGATGATCTCGGCAATGAAACCCCTATTACTTCGACTGGAATGATGGACAGCATCCCTAATGAAGGAACAGCGCTCATTGAAGATAACATTATCATCAATACCCCGACCCAGGATTTAACAGAAAAAAATGTCATCTTCCATGCTTGTATTGGTCAGGGACAGATTAACAAGGCTTCTTACGGGACGTATACAACGACGTTAAAAGTGACGATGATTACCAATGATTAACTCTTCGAAAACTTCTTGGCGTCCCGAAAAAGTAGATTGTAGAGGTTCTTGCAAAAATCGCTTGTCGCCGCAAAATTCGATGACTTTGTTTCGAAAGCAACTTCTGCAAGAGCCTCCAAAAACAGTTTTATTTTTCTTCTTCGATGATGTTTAGCTGCTCTTTTACTACCTGGAGCTGCAAGTTGCCCAGGTCGAGAATAGTGTCTTTAGCATCTGGGATTATGAGATCAAACCCAACATGGTTCAAGCCGATCAGTTCGAGCTGGTAGTGTTGCGGTAAAATGCCCATCAGGCAAAATTTACCCTGTCCATTGGTAAAAAAGAAAATTCTGTCTTCTGGTGAGTTAGTTGGTGCAACGAGTCCTTTTCTATACCGAATAGGAGCGCCATCTTGGTCAAGGAGAATTCCCTCTGCGTAATAGTATTTTCCTTTTCCGACGGCGATTTTGAAGCCACATTTATATTTCGTCCGCAGGTAATAGTGCATTTTTCCTAGATCATACCCGATAGGCAGTTCGTTTGAACCGATGATGATCTCCTTGTCGGTATAAGAGGGAAGGCGAGTCACGACGGCGGGAAATAGTCTTGTGCTTCGCGCCATGTATGCATCTTTTCCGCTTGGGTTCACGAGGATAGGATAACGGCGCAAGAAAGGCTTGGCGGCGATAATGGCAAAGTTGTCGTTAATTGGCCTTGATAGAGCTAACGTGCCTCCTGCATATACAAGCGCCGTTCGAGCTGTCAATCGTGTGATGGAAAAGATATTCGACCTCGGAGGCAAGGGTAGTGGTGTGTTGTCATAGAGGTAGTTGGATAGAATCACCTCTCCTCTTTCCCCTTGATAGTCAATGCTTCCTGTGGCTGTCTGCTTGTTTCTAGAAGAGGTCGCTCCAATCTCTGCATTAATCGATTGCGTAGCTGAGATTTTCTTGTAGTAGTTAATAGAGCTATAAGATGTTTGCGTAGCCGTATTGTAACTAGAAGAAATTCTCGGATTATTATTGGGGGCGAAAGTGAGGCTGAAGACGCCTTCAAAATATCTCTTTCCGCTTTCTACTTGCTTGTAAGATGCAAGACACCCAAAATTGAAATATTTATGGATTTGCGTAGAAAGAGAGATGTTTGCCGACCAAGTATCGGGGAACGGATGCCGGTAAAAAGAGTAGGATCCGGAAAAAACAAGCCTAACTTTTTTGGAAATCACTGGGCTAATCGAACCATTGAGAATCAAATGTTCCGGCGTAATATTTTCGCGCTGGAAATAGGAAAAATTGCTGCTAAGCGCATCAGCGCTGATTCTCCAAGACACGTATTTGGACTTTCGGCTCATCAGCGTCATTTTTCCCCTAATTCCAGCTGAATGGTCGCGACTTAGACTGCTGCCTAATTCAGAATGCAGCTCAAAATGAGGTGTTGCGTAAATTAGTCGCAACCCTGAAAAAAGAGAAGACCCCGATCCCTGAAGGTAAGCGCCTACCCCTAAATTGGACGTAATGCCCATTTCAAAGAGCGAGGAAAACCCCAATTTATTGAACAGGTATTTATAGCGTTGCGATTGACTTTGGAAGCGAGGAAAGCCTATAGAAACTGAGTAGCGGTATTCACCAGGATTGAGCAGCTTGGGGTTATACAGTTGGTTAAGGTTAATCCAAGAGATCTGATTTGCAGGATCAGTCACTTTTAAATCAATTTTATTGAGACCGTCCGCTAAGGGAAAGTTATTGAGTTGATGTGGCCCCGCGCCCAGTTGCAATGTCCGCGTTAGAATCCCATTGACATAGACATCGACTTGAGAAGGAGCGTTGAGAAAAAACTCGTACCGCCCAATGGGACCAATATTGATGTCATCTGGTCTAAAAACAGGTAAGTTCTTTAACACTTGCAATCCAAAAAGAGGGGCGCTGTATTGGAAACTAATTCTACGGGGATAGATATCTCCTAAAACAAACCGCGTCTTCTTTTTCTCCCAGTCTTTTGTCAGGAAGATGTTTCCCCTGTTTAATCGACTTGTTTTTTTTGTTTGTGTTCCACTTGTTTTCAAACGCAAATAGAGAAATCCCTCTAAGATCCAACTGCGGTAGTTTGTGCATGCATTGGCAACGCCAAAAAAATTGGAGTTGCTAGGGGCTGGTGAGGTAAAAGAGCTTCTAATTTCCTCACTAAGAGAAAAGTTCGAATAGGCGCTAAAAGGTTCAGGTAGTACGACATCTTGAAGAGATAACTTTTTCTTTTTCCTGCGCAGATCGATATCTTGTCGTTTCAAAAGGTTTAGATCAATGTGGACATCGACAATTTGGAGGTTTTTGCGGAAGACAATCTGGATTTTTTTATGCTCCAAATAAAAAGAAGACGGAATAAAGCTCGATTTGGGAAGTTGGTTGCGCAGAAAATGCTTCCCTTTTTGATTAAGCAAAGGGAAAATAAGATCGAAAATAGGCGTAAAAGCGATTGTTTCTTCTGCAGCTGCGACGTCTATCGATGTCGTTCCTTTGACGACTCCATTGACATGGACGGGAACCTCAATCATCATCATGTCAGAGGGTAAACAAAAGAGGTGGATACTAGAGAAAAAAATGCCAATAAGAAGAAGGAGACTATAGCTTTTTATGTTTAGAATCATTGACGGTTCATCTGCATTAGATATGAGCCTCTTACAAGGACAATTGAGTACCTGTTATTCGAGTTAGCGCCCCTTACTAGAGGTTAAGATTTCAATGAACGGATCATAGATACGGACACCTAAGCTCTTGTTTTCCCCGATCAGGCTTCTTTTATTGAAAAAACTCTAGGAGGCCGAGAGGTGATTTTGTTAAACTTTTTTGAAAAATCTAGAGTTTTTGGAATTTTCAGTTTTTGCATGTTTTTAATTGCATTTTCATAAGTTGTCAGTTGTCAATAACTTGGTTTTAGAGACTATCGTGAAAAACATTGAATTCTTGCTCAAGTAAACCTAATCTTATATAAATTTTTTTGATAACAAGTCAACAATGATAAACGTGCGGGAAAAGTGCGGATCAAAAGATATGTGGGATAAAAGAGATAGTGGACTATCTAACCCGCATTTCTTACCAGACTCTTTCGAAAGCTTGGAACATCTGTTTCTTCGAATATTCCAAGGGACTTTCTTGGAAATGTTTATGAACATTCCCTGCGAAGGGGTCCCTTGAAATCTAGAAAAAACAGGCTGCTTAAACTTCTACGCAGAGCTGGTGAGAAATACGGATTAAGAGCTATCATTTTTGTAGGGATTTCTTATGATCAGAAGAATTATTTTTATTTTGGTAGCGATTGGGGTAGCGGCATCTCAAAATTTAATTTCTGTGGAAGATACATTAAACACCTCTGTCACCTTCGCTGAAGTTGCTGTATTGACCATGCAAGATATCAATATCGAGGCTATCAACCCTGTTTTAGCCACTGCAATAGACAGTTACGTATCGGCGGCAACTGGAGCTTTAATCGCGGAGTCTAGTTCAAGCACGGGATATACTGTGACGATTAATGCTGTTAATGGAACCGATATCGTTGCAGGGCTTGGGTGGAATATGACTGATGCTTCTAGTTCAGAAACGCTTGAGTTCAGTTTACTCGCTAACAAGGATAAAAACGGAACTAGCACTCCGATTACGACAACTGGGCTTGTTTCAGGAACTGCAACTGAAGGGACTGATTTGATAGAAGGCGCAGTAGTCATTGATTGCCCAACTCAAGATATTAGCATAAAAAACTGGATGCTGCATGCCTATATTCATCAGGGAGAGATCAATGCGGCTGCTGCAGGAACCTATACTGCGCCGCTGAAAATGACGCTCACTGCTAATTCTTGATCGCCCAAAGCGCCAATTCCACTCCTTGGATAACTAGAAAGGCTCCTACGCAAAATTCCATTTCGAGCTAAAATCATCGAGTTTTACTTCGAAAACGATTGTTGGAAGAGCCTCTAGAGCAAAGACTTTTCAGGGGAAAAATCATGCAATGCCTCTTTTAAAAAAAGTTGGGGGAAGTAAAATAGAAACCGTTGGGGGGGGGAAGTTTCCAGCAATAAAACCAGGTACGAAGGCATGTCAATTCAGTTTAGTCAATCACTATGCAACACCATAAGCTCTTATGAATTTAATCATGGAAGGGAGAAATATGATCCAAAACGCACTACATTTGATGAATACATTAACAAATTTGCAACCTCTTTAATAGAAGATACCAAATACGAATCTGATAGTAGTTGTAAAGAAAGAATTATATCCTATTTGTTAACGAAAAACGAAAAAGAAATTGAAGCTTTTATTTCAACAATAGCGTTCCAGAAAAAATCGGAGATTTATATGAAACAAACCTCACAAGGAATGGAATTGATGGTAGAAAATCGAATGAGGAAGTCTCATTACCAATAAAACTAGGACTGTTGAAATTTAGAATTTTTTGAGAGGAGCCTCATGCCTTCTTACGGATTGAGTCCAGTTTAATTAAGGTGGCTTCAAGCCTTAGTTCCCTTCTAGAAAAGGCTGGGAATTCGAATGATTTACGGCCATGGTTAAATTGAGTTAAAGTGCTGGTGGTATAGAAATGGTGCAAATTTGGTGCACTTGGAATTAATAACTGATGACAATTATTCATAGCCAGCAAGAAAAAAAAATCCTTAAGACGTTGATTGTTTTGTTGATATGTATTGTGAGATGTTGCAAGTTGTTTGTTGAAATCGGTCTGTAAATCTGCCGACTTAGGTCTTCGCCAGTTCGAGTTTGGCCACTCCCAACTCACCCCTAGTTCCTTTTTTTATCAAAAATAGAGCGTAAAATCCACTCTTCCAGGTTTGAAACCCAAGCTTACGCCTTATGATCGTTCAGATCCTAAGGCGTAAGTTTGGGTTTGAATGTTTTCTACTTGCTATATCGACCATAAATTACTCATGATAAGAAACGTCTTGGACTAACGCTCAAGTAACAAGGTAACCGGCCCGTCGTTGACTAAATCGACTTCCATGATCGCCCCAAATTGCCCTGTGGCTACCCGCTGATCACCTAGTTTTTCTTTCAATGCTGCGATCAGTTGTCGGTAGAGCAGGTTAGCCGCTTGTGGGGGCATCGCATCAGTAAACGAGGGGCGCCGGCCTGTTCGGCAATCGCCATATAAGGTGAACTGGGAAACAATTAACAGGCTCCCCTTAATATCGTTTAGAGAAAGGTTCATTTTTCCGTTATGGTCAGAAAAAAGACGTAGGCCGATGAGTTTAGTCACAAGCCAGGGTAGCTGGTCAGCGGTATCCTCGCGATGGATACCGAGAAAGACAAGCAGGCCCGCATCGATTTGGCCGACAATTTCTTGCTCTACTCTGACTTGAGCACGAGAAACCCGTTGTAATAGAGCGCGCATCAGTTACATCCTAACTTCAGCAAGCCGTTGCTCTAAGTTTTTGAGCTCATCTTTAATTCCTTGAGGCAATCTCGGCTCAAACTGCTGAAAGTAGGTCTTGAGCTCGGCAACTTCTCGTTTCCAAGCTGCGGAATCAACGGCAAGTAGGGTTTTTATCTTTTCTGGAGAGGTGTTGAGCCCTGATAAATCAAGAGCCCCAGGGGAAGGCACATATCCGAGCGCCGTTTTTGTAGCTGTTTTAGCGCCGCTACATTGCTCAAATATCCATTTTAACACGCGAATATTATCGCCAAATCCCGGCCAAAGAAAATCGCCTGCAGCTGACTTTTGAAACCAGTTGACGTGAAAAATTTTGGGCGCTCGCAGCGCGTCAAATTGCGCGCCCATCTCAAGCCAGTGCTGGAAGTAGTCTCCCATGTGATAGCCACAAAATGGGAGCATGGCAAAAGGGTCGTGGCGCAGCTTTCCAACTGCTCCTGCCGCTGCTGCCGTTGTCTCTGATGAGAGCGCCGCTCCTAAAAATGTACCGTGTTGCCAGGAAAGACTCTCGATGACAAGCGGGACAACGCTACTTCGCCTACCGCCAAAAATAATCCCAGCTAAGGGAACTCCTGTGGAATCGTCAAATGCCGGATCGATCACTGGACACTGTTTTGCAGCGACTGTAAACCGCGCATTCGGGTGAGCAGCTTTATCTTTTGATGCTGGCGTCCAATCTCGCCCTTGCCAATCGATGAGTTGCGACGGCGCTTGTTTCGTCATATCTTCCCACCAGATATCGCCGTCGGGAGTGAGTGCTACATTGGTAAAAATGGCGTTTTTTTTCAGCGTGGCCATAGCGTAAGGGTTGGATGTGGTTGAGGTGCCGGGAGCCACCCCAAAAAAACCCGCTTCTGGGTTGATCGCATATAAATGCCCATCTTTGCCAATTCGCATCCAAGCAATATCATCGCCAACGCATTCTACTTTCCACCCCGGAAGGGTCGGTTTGAGCATTGCCAAATTGGTTTTACCGCAAGCGCTCGGAAATGCCGCTGCGAAATAAAGTTTCTTTCCACTTGGCGCTGTGATGCCGACAATGAGCATGTGTTCGGCAAGCCAATTTTCTTCGCGCGCTTGGAACGAAGCAATGCGCAGAGCTAAACACTTTTTTCCAAGCAACGCATTGCCGCCGTAGCCACTGCCAAAAGAGACAATCCGGCGCTCTTCGGGAAAATGCACGATGTATTTAGCATCAGGCCGACAAGGCCAATTCGAAGACTGCTCATTGGGCGCTAACGGAACGCCAACAGAGTGCAAACAGGGAATAAACGCGCCCTTTTTATCTAGGACATCGAGGGCTTTTTTTCCCATGCGCGTCATGAGAAAAGTGTTCGCAACGACATAGGGAGAGTCGGTAATTTGAACGCCGATCAAGGCGAGTGGCGAACCAATAGGTCCCATGCTAAATGGAATCACATACATTATCCGCCCGCGCATGCACTGAAAAAATAGCTCCTGAAGCTTTTTTTTCATTGCTTCGGGCTCACTCCAATGATTCGTCGGGCCGGCATCGGCTTCGTTAGACGAGCAGATAAACGTTCTATCTTCTATGCGAGCGACGTCACTTGGATCCGATCGACAAAGAAACGACCTAGGCCTTACTGCTGGGTTGAGCGGGAGAAATGTTCCCGTTGAAACGAGTTGTTGACAAATGGCCTGGTATTCCTCTTCAGACCCATCACAGAGATGAACATCTTTGGGCGCGCATAATGCGTGCACCTCTTCGATCCAACTCTGCAACGCTCGATGCTCTGTCCAGTGAGAAAAATCCATAGGGATCCCCCTAAGTCTATATTGAGCTAGAGTCGTTTGGGCGTTCCCAAATACTCAAGCGCCATCCCTGTTCCATTACAAACAGCCGATAGGGGGTCTTCGGCTACTGTAACAGCTAACCCCGACTCTTTCATCAGTGCTTTATCAAAACCTTTGATTAAAGCGCCGCCACCTGCGACAACCATTCCCCGCTCAACGAGGTCAGCGGCGAGTTCCGGCAATGACTTTTCGAGCGTAGCCTTCACCCCTTCCGTGATTTGTTGGATCGGCTCGGCTAAGCACTCGCGAATCTCTACCGAGTTGATCCGTTTTGTGACTGGCAGGCCGGCCACTTGATCGCGTCCACGCACTTCCATTTCGAGTTCATGATCGCCGAGTGGGTAAGCAGACCCAATGGTCATTTTGATTTCTTCTGCTGTGCGCGGTCCAATCATTAGGTTGTAGGTGCGGCGCATGTAGTTGATGATACAATCATCAAACTCATCGCCGGCAATTCTCAACGAACGCGACTCGACAATGCCACCTAGCGAAATGATCGCAATCTCTGTCGTTCCACCGCCGACATCAATGATCATACTCGCCGATGGTTCGTGAACCGGCAGCCCAACTCCAATCGCAGCTGCCATCGGCTCTTCAATCAAAATCACTTCTTGAGCCCCTGCTCGCAAAGCTGAATCTTCAACAGCGCGCTTTTCAACGCCTGTAATTCCCGATGGAACGGCAATCAGAATTTTAGGGCGAAATAAGCTCCGCGCTGGAGTTACGCGGGAAATCAAAGCTTTTAGCATTCCCTCGGCGATCTCAAAATCGGCAATTACGCCATCTTTCATCGGTCGAATAGCGTGAATTTTACGCGGCGTTTTCCCGAGCATGGCTTTTGCTTTTTGCCCCACTGCAAGGACATCATTTGTCACAGAGTCGACAGCTACAACTGATGGCTCAACTAAAACAATACCTTTACCCCGCACAAAAACAAGCGTATTTGCCGTCCCTAAATCAATCCCAATATCATTGGAAAATAGCCCTGTCAGCCGCCCTAATTTAGAGATGAAATGCCGTTGAAACTGTTGGAGCCGATTCCCCTTACCTGGAAAATTCCCTTTCATGATGCAAAAGCTCCCTATCGCCAAAGTCAATTATTTTAAGTCTACATGAAAAGATGAGATAAAAGCCAGCACTCTAGAGGCTCCCCATAAAAATCGCTTTCGAAGGGAAATTTGATGATTTTGACTTGAAAATTACTTTTTGTAAATTGACATATACTCCTTCCGGTTCAAAAGCGCCCAAAAGCACCCTGAATTTAAAGTTCTCTAGATTGCATTTTTTATTCTAGCCAATATTAAGTTTAATATGGGCGACGAAGAAAAAATACGATCTAGAGGCTTTAAATCAGTTTTCTTGGGCGCGTTTGAACCGGAAGGAGTATATACCCGAGCCGATTCAAAGTGCAAAAAGATCGGTGAATTTGGCGGACCCTTTTGACCGATTTTTCCCTGGGTTTTATCCACCTGCCGGATAAGAACCCAGGGAAAAAGTCGATCAAAATAGCCGCGCCAAATCACCGATCTTTTTGCATTTTGA
>JBCCHO010000011.1:0-17837 GCA_039028715.1 Chlamydiota bacterium
AAAGCAAAACCTTTTTGAAAGACGAATTCATAGCCAAAGCGCTATGGATGAGGAGGAAAAAAGCGTTTGGCAAAGTCTTTGCCAGCCCTAGTGGGAGATTTTTGTCCAGTACAGAGACTACAAGGGGTGAACTTGGGTTAAAAACGCGGATTTTGCGGAAAACTTCTTGGGTTTTAAAAAAAATAAGTCAAAGCCGTATATGTCAAAATAGAAAGATTCTCGAAAAGCTTGCAATCAAGGGCGTATGAAACGACCGGACCTTAGAGACACCGCTTCCAAAGAAAAAGCCATCCAATTTGAAAGCCAACAGTTTGATAAGTACTACACTTGGCTACAAGAACACATGCCTGACAGTTTTTTTGAAGAGATCAACCCCGAATACTACACATTAATCGCTCACTACCTGATGGGCTTTCCCTTGCAAGACTACTTTTGTAAAGTCGAGCTTAAAGAAACCGCCTTTGTCCTAGCCTTGGATAGCCCCGAAGTCGATATGAACATCTTGCGGAATTTTAATCTTTACGGAATCAAAAACTATAAAACGTTCTTATCCAACTCAGCGCCGCCTTTTCCCAACGTGAAACAGCGGTTACGAATCGCAATCATCCATTTTACCAGCGTCGATGAAGGCGCGTCAAAAGCGCAAGATGCTTCGCTTTCGACCCCTCAAGATCTCGATCGAGTCCACAGCCAAATCCAACAACTCATGCCCGAGTTCACTAAAGAATCGCTGAAAAATCTTATTTACAGTATGGATCCGCTTTTTTTACGCTCACTGTCAACAGAACGGCTCACTTTGGCATTATCGATGTTTTTCCGCGCCTGGACACGCGACTATTGCCAATACGAAGTTCGCCGCCAAGACGACTGGAAGAAAAAAGTTGCCGGAACTCCCTCACTGCAAATTGTTTTTGCCTGGCGCAGCGTTCCAAAATACCGCTTTCTCTTCCGGCTCGCTAAACTCATGTATCGCCACAATTTATGCATGGTGCATGTTAATGCAACCTATATCGATCCTTATAAACCACACAGCATTCTCATGATGTCTGTCGGACTCCATGGAATCACTGGAAAAGCAGCATGGGAAGAAACTGATATCGATGATTTTTTGCGCGAACTTGTCACTCTAAAGTATTTTCCCGATGGCGATGAAATTGAAAAATCTTTTGTCAAAACGCGCCTTATCCGGGGCAATCTCGGCAACTTTTTGCGTGCCATGATTAGCTTTATTCACCAAACGCTTGTTCACATCGACCCCAATGCTTACACACCATTTAGAATTGAAGAAGGGCTCTGCCGCCACCCCAAACTCACGCTCCAAATCTGTCGCATTTTTGAGCTTAAGTTTCACTTTGAGCATGCAGATAAAAAAAAATATTCCCAGGAGAAAGAAGACCTCTTGCTTCAAATCGACCACCTCGATACGGGCAATGAGGAAACCGACAAGCGCCACAAAAACATTTTAAAGCAAGCGGCCTACTTTATCGATTTTTGCTTAAAAACCAACTTCTACCGCAACAATAAAAGCGCTCTTAGCTTTCGGCTTAATCCGCGCTATCTCGATTTCGTGCCTTATGACCGCGAAGCGCTATTTCCAGAGCTTCCTTATGCGATTTTTTTCGTCCATGGAATGCATTTTATTGGCTTTCACATTCGGTTTAAAGATCTGGCGCGCGGCGGGCTACGCACTGTATTCCCACAGCATCACGATCAAACGGTCGCTGAACGCAATCAAGTCTTTATCGAATGTTACAACCTCGCTTATACACAGCAAAAGAAAAACAAAGATATTCCCGAAGGCGGGGCAAAAGGCGTCATTTTTTTAGAACCCTACAGTCATCTTTTATCCGAGATCGAGATCTACCGAAAAGAGCTCACTGTAGCTGGCAAGGATAAAGACACTATTGCAGCCACTTTACAAGTGTTTGAGCAAGAGCAAAAAGAGCAATACCTTTATCAAACCCAACGCTCTTTTATCTATAACCTAGTCACTTTGGTCAACTGCCACGATGACGGCACTTTGCGCGCTAAAAATGTCGTCGACTACTGGAAACGCCCTGAATACATTTATCTCGGGCCCGATGAGAATATGCACAATACAATGATTAAATGGATTGCCGCTTATAGCGAAAAATGCAACTACAAACCGGGCGTTGCTTTCATTTCTAGCAAGCCGAGTATTGGGATCAATCACAAAGAATACGGCGTCACTTCTTTCGGCGTGAATGTTTATATGCGCGAAGTCTTGCATTTTTTGGGCATTGACCCTGAAAAAGACCCTTTCAGTGTCAAAATTTCTGGTGGCCCCGATGGCGACGTCGCTGGAAATCAAATTCTCAACCTCAAGCGCTATTTTCCAAAAACAGCAAAACTCCTCGCGATTACAGACGTCTCGGGAACTATCTTTGATCCGGAGGGGCTTGACTTAGATGCTCTTGCTACGCTGTTTCACCAGTCAAAACCGATCGCTGCTTATCCGGTAAAAAAACTTTCTGACCAGGGATTTTTATTAAATTTGCAGGTCAAAAAAGCAGAAACAACTTACACCCAAAAAACACTCTGTCACCGAAAAGAAAAAGGCAAGCTCAAAGAAGATTGGCTACCGGGAAGTCAAATGAACCACCTTTTCCGCCACAACTTACACCAAACCAAAGCCGATATTTTTATTCCCGCAGGCGGAAGGCCACGGACGCTCAACCAGCGCAATTACACCGATTTTCTCGACACCAATGGAGAGCCAACAGCGCGCGCTATTGTTGAAGGCGCCAATCTGTATCTCACGCCTTCTGCAAGACGCGCTTTGGAAAAGATCGGCGTGATCATTATTAAAGACAGCTCGGCAAACAAAGGGGGGGTCATTTGCTCTTCAATGGAAGTTCTCTTCGGCCTGACAATGACAAGCGAAGAGTTCTTAGCACACAAAGAAACCTTGATGCAGCAAACCCTACAAATCATTGAAGAAAAAGCGCGCGATGAGGCGCAGCTCTTACTTAAAACCCACGCTGAAACAAAGCATTACCTCACAGACATTTCCGAACAGATTTCGGAAAGAATCAACTTTTATACCTTTCAACTGCTCGACTACCTGGAAAAAGCGCTTCTTCCCTCTCACCCCGAAGATCCCTTGATCAAAGCTCTGCTTAACTTTTGTCCTCCTTTATTGGCCGAAGAGTACCGGAATCAGATTCTGCAAAAAGTCCCAGTCATTCACAAGAAAGCGATCATTGCCTGCTACCTCGCTTCTCGGCTCGTTTACAAAAAAAGTTTACTCTGGTCTCCTTCGGTTGTCGATGTCCTTCCCCTGATTGCAACCGATCCTATAATCAACCCTTCCCAGTAAGTCTCATCAATGCACAGTTATTCCCTTATAACCCTCTGTACACGATAAAAATTCGAGCCTCAAATAGGTAAAAAACAGAACATTTATCTGAACTACCATAACCCGTATTTCTCACAAGACTCTGGAAAAATTTGGATCATCTGTTTTCCGAAAACATCTTGCTTAAGCTTTTTAACAGAGCTTGTGAGAAATCCGGAATAAGACAAAACTTGGGGTAAAATGTAAAAAAAAAAATAGAAAATTGATCTGAATCCTCATCAGATAAACTTTAGTTTTAATCATCTGAGGCAATTAAGCAGTCTTAAAGCTTAAGTGCTAAAATTCATTGCATTGTTGGCACTGCTCTGCTATAGTCTAGGACGTCCTTCTACAAGATCGCTAAAATCTAAAGATTTTTTTAGTCAAACGCCTGTGAAACTTTAGCTTTTGGCTGTCTCTAGTAGATCGAATTAAACTTGAAGGCACTCCTTGCTATGGCTCCAAAGAGAAAACAACGCCAAGATCGCGAACAAGCGGTTTTGTTAGGCTTGATTGAACTCTACCTCTTAACACGATCTCCTATCGGATCAAACACGTTGCGCAAAAATGGCTTCGAACATTTAAGCTCGGCAACCATCCGCAATTACTTTGTTCGTCTTGAAAAGCAGGGTTTCTTACATCAACACCACTCTTCAGGCGGGCGCATCCCAACACCACACGCCTATAAATTCTATGCCATGCACCACTTCCACTGCACTGAAGTTGATGCAGAAACCCTCACTACACTAAAAACAGAACTCAATTGGGAAACACGCAAAATCGCCGCCTACCTTGAGCAGGCAACAAATACACTCAGCCGTTTAACCCAGGGAGCCGTTTTTTTCTCATCACCGCGATTTGATCAAGACTTTATTACCGCTATCCAGCTACTAGCCATCGACCATCAACGCTATTTGTGCGCGATAACAACGAGCTTTGGCCTTATCCGCACCGAAATTCTTCACTTGCCTAAGAAGCTCAGCCGATTTACCCTCAATCGGATCGAAGCTTATTTCCGCTTCCGCCTCACTGGCCTTGACCATCCAGAACTCTGCCCAGAAGAAGAGACTATTGCAACCCAGTTCTATAACGAAATTCTCCTCCGCTACATCGTGAGTTACGCCAACTTTAACAGCAAAGATATCTATAAAACGGGGTTTTCGAGACTTCTTCAATCCCCTGAGTTTCGCGACAGCTCCGTTTTAGCTACTGGACTATCGCTGTTTGAAAACACCCCTTATATGACCAAAATTCTCAATCACTGTCTGCAAACTGAAACCCTCAAGTGCTGGATTGGCGATGATCTCGATTTGCCGCAAGCAGCTACTCTCTGCAGCAGCGTGACGGCTATTCCTTATTTCATTCATGGAAAACCCGTTGGCGCTGTCGCTGTTTTAGGTCCGATCCCCGCTCCCTATCCAAAGCTCTTTGGCATTTTACGTACTTTTTCAACTCTACTAAGTGAAAACTTAACACGCAACCTCTACAAATACAAAGTCACTTACCGCCAGCCTTCGATCGAGCACATTGATCTTCAAAAAACATACGCTTCAGAGCTCGGCCAGGTAGAGCGCTTACAGCTTGAAGACCAGACACCACCATCTTATTAGGAGACATTCACATGGATGAAGACAAAAGCCAACTTAAAGACAAGCTCAGCGCTAAAAACCAAGATCATTCACTGCCACAAGACGAAGTGGCCATAGATAAAGAGATCGAAGAGTTAAAACAAGCGCTAAAAAAGCAAGAAGACAAGTATTTACGCCTCCTAGCTGAAATGGAAAACGTGCGCAAGCGGATGCAAAAAGAAAAGCATGATACGACCCGATTTGCCGTTGAAAACGTCATCCGCGAATTCCTTATGCCGCTTGATAACTTTGAAAATGCTATGAGCTTCGTCGGTCAAACATCAGAAGAAACGCAAAACTGGGCTAAAGGATTTGAAATGATTCTCACTCAGTTCAAAGAGATTCTTCTCAATCATAAAGTGACCCCTTTCGAATCTAAGGGGAAAGCGTTTGATCCCCACCTACACGAGGTGATTGAGGTAGAAGAAACCGAAAATCATCAGGCCGGGATAGTGACTCAAGAATTCTTGCGCGGCTATAAATGCGGCGACCGCATTTTGCGCGCAGCTCGCGTTAAAATCGCCAAAAGCAGCTTAGATAAAGGCGCCATAGAAAGTAATCAGCAAGAAAAAACAACAGATCATCAAAACCAAGAAGGAGAAGATTAATCATGGCTAAAAAACAACAAAAAGTCATTGGTATTGATCTCGGAACAACAAACTGTTGTGTCGCGATCATGGAAGGAGGCTCGGCAAAGGTCATTGCCAATGCCGAAGGAGCGCGAACAACTCCTTCAATCGTATCTTATAAAGATAGCGAAACACTGGTCGGTATTCCAGCCAAGCGCCAGGCAGTTACAAATCCAGAAAAAACGGTGTTTTCGACCAAGCGATTCATTGGTAGAAAGTACAGCGAAGTTGCTTCTGAAATCAAAACCGTTCCTTATAAGGTTGTTGCCAAGGAAAATGGCGATGCTGTTTTTGAAATTGATGGAAAAACGCTGACTCCAGAAGAAGTCGCTGCCACGATTTTAAAAAAGCTTAAAACAACAGCCGAAGAGTATCTCGGTGAAACAGTCGACCAAGCAGTTATCACCGTCCCTGCCTACTTTAACGATTCTCAACGCCAATCGACTAAAGATGCTGGTCGCATTGCTGGACTCGAGGTTAAGCGGATCATCCCCGAGCCAACTGCCGCCGCCTTAGCTTATGGCTTGGACAAAGGAACAGACAAAAAAATTGCCGTTTTCGACCTCGGTGGAGGGACCTTTGATATCTCTATTCTCGAGATCGGCGATGGCGTATTCGAAGTTCTCGCAACAAATGGCGATACACATCTCGGGGGCGATGACTTTGACAATGCAATCATTAACTGGATTCTCGATGAATTTAAGCGCGTAAACGGAATCAATCTTGCTGAAGACAAAATGGCCTTGCAACGAATTAAAGATGCCGCGGAAAAAGCGAAAATCGAACTTTCTGGCACACTCCAAACTCAAATCAACCAGCCCTTCATCACCATGGATGCATCAGGGCCTAAGCATCTCGAGATCACCCTGAGTCGATCTAAGCTCGAAGAACTTGTTTCCGATCTCATCGACCGCGTTGTCGAGCCTTGTGTCAATGCACTCAAAGATTCTGGCATTGATAAAGATAGCATTCATGACGTGATTCTCGTCGGCGGAATGACGCGAATGCCAGCTGTACAAGAAAAAGTCAAAGAAATATTTAGCCGCGAGCCTCATAAAGGTGTCAATCCCGACGAAGTCGTTGCGACTGGCGCTGCGATTCAAGGTGGAGTTCTAGCCGGAGAAGTCAAAGATGTTCTTCTTTTAGATGTTACTCCGCTGACTTTGGGTATCGAAACATATGGCGGGGTCATGACGCCACTTGTCGAGAGAAATACGACAATTCCCACGCAAAAGAAACAGGTCTTTTCGACAGCAGCAGACAATCAACCCGCAGTGACAATCGTCGTCTTGCAAGGGGAGCGCAAAATGTCAAAAGACAACAAGGAAATCGGCCGTTTTGATCTCACCGATATTCCGCCATCTCCTCGAGGCACCCCTCAAATCGAAGTGGCTTTTGACCTCGATGCTGATGGAATTTTACATGTTTCAGCTAAAGATCTCAGCTCGGGCAACCAGCAAAAAATTCGCATCGAAGCAAAATCAGGACTCGATGAGAACGAGATTGAAAAGATGATCAAAGATGCCGAAGAGCACGCTGAAGAAGACAAAAAACGTCAAGAAGAGGTGATGGCACGCAATCAAGCTGATAGTCTCGTCTTTCAAGCGGAAAAATCACTAAAAGACTTCAAGGACAAAGTTCCAGAAGCGATTAGAAGTGAAATTCAAAGCAAAATCGATGCTGTAAAAAAAGCTCTTGAAGGAAAAGACATAGAGGCGATCAAAACCGCATCCAATAACCTCAGCACGGCAATGCAAAAAATCGGTGAAGCAATGCAAGCGCAAGCTGGCACTCAACAAGCAGCAGGCGGCGCGCAGCCAGGCTCAGGCTCAACTGCTGAAGCAAAAAAAGAGCAGCCTGACATCGAAGAAGCCGAAGTCGAAGTGCTTGATGACGAGCAAAAAAAATAACCGTCATCAATCGCAGCTTATGTGTGGACCAGCCTAACTATGTAAAAGGTCAAGGTGCATGCCTTGACCTTTTGCCACGCCGATACATAAAATTTCATCTTTTTTGAATCAAAGCTTGAACAGCTCTATGGAGCTGCTCTTCACTTTGATTCAAAAAATCTTGAACATTTATGCAGTGCTAAAGGGAAAAATAGATCGCACTCAGAGGTATTATCAAACACAACTTGAGTTAAAAGATTCAAAGTTTTTGACACGCCTTGGGTCAAAACCGCCGCGCAACTTTTCTTCTGCGCTGTCTTTTAATCAATGGATAAGCCCCTTCCTCAATCACTTCTAACTCACAAAGTAACGATGGCAAATCGATTTTAAACCCCTCAATGAGTCGATAAGCCCACTGCCTCTGCTGTTCCTTAGAAGAAACTGCGCCTGCTATTGTGGTCGTCACTTGCGCCCCACAAAAGAAAAGAGCTATGCTATGCATGGCAATTGTATCTCGCCACAGCCTTTTAAAGGCAGCAAATGTACGCGCTTCTTGCCACTTTTCCCCTTCAAAAAGGCTTTTTCGGCAAAGAGCAATTCCTGTTAAAGACTCTGTCGATTCGGTTTCGACTTGCCGAGCCACGATTTGTTTTTCCAAAGAGTAGGCAACAGGCATCAGATCGTCATTAACAAACGCCAGCTCGCAATCGATAATAAAATGATCGGCATGTGTTTTTTCCAATGCCTGAATGCAGCGGTGTAATGCTATTTTCTCTGTTATGACCACTCGGTCATCGAGCAGAAAAACATAGGGCGACTCTGTTCGTTTTTGAGAAACTACACATGAAAGCAAGCGGTGAAATGTATTTGTCGGATAGTCGCAAACAGCCAAAAATTCGACCGAAGAAAAGACCGATTCAATTTCCAAATAAGCCCGCTCAAAAACAGGATCACTTGCTTCGTAAATAACGCGAATATGCCCTGTATCAGATACGTTGTGACAAAGCGATTCTAAAGTCGCGTAAAGCTGCAGCGGGCGATCCTCTGACAATACAACGACATCGCCAATATAGCGGTGCAATGGGTCCTTCAGTGATTCCCAGTGGTGGGTTGTAGGATAAACCGGCAAAGAGCGCAGGTAAGCTTCTAGCTGCTGCTTGTGACGCATATAAGAGCGCACCGTACGCTGATGGTGATTCTTGCCACTGATATAAGCAACTTCATCTAAAAACAACACATGATCTGGCCCCATTTCTAGCAACGGGAAAAGAAACGCTAATTCAGTAACATCGCCGATAAAAGATCCGCGACAGACACAGTCTTGAAGCCGGATAGTTTGAAAAAATCCCGCATAAAAACTCTTTAGCCCTTCCAAAGTGAGCTGGCGGTTGCTCCGAAAGCGCTTTCCATTAAAAGCTGCATCACAATGAGCGGCTCCTTTCACATCACTATAGTCGGGAAAATTAAGGGACCGCGAATAGGTCATCCAAACATCGGGATGCGCATACGCACGGTTAAGGTGATCAAACACATACTCATGTGCAAGCCAATCCCCTCCGCGAACCAATACGATAATATCATTGGGATCGCATCGATGAATCACTTCATAGAGAATTTCCAATTCTGGCTTTGACTCCTCATAGTGAATTGAGGTCGTTTGCCGCTCTTTTTGGCATTGATTCACATACCCAGTCATCGCTTCAAAACAGCAACTGGAAATACCGTTTCCAACATAGATCAGCTCAAATGAACTGTAGACTTGATCGAAAATAGAATCGAGAGTCCGCTTTCCCTCACAATCCTCTTCGCCCATCACAACAACAGCAATGAGTTTTTGATCTACTTTTAATGGATAGACCCGTTCTAAATGACGCTGCACACTAAATGTAGCGTCTGATGCTACTGCCATTGATTTGCTGAAAAAAGACCACCCTTTTTGCACTAAAATGACCGTTGCAACTCCCGAAAAAAATACCGCGAAAATCACAATCCAATGCTTAAAAAAATCTCTCATTTATTTACCCATATAGGGATTGATTTATTTTGGAATAGTTTATTGATGATCGTCAAAAATGACTTTGAATTAGCGGCTGCTTCCAGTCTAAAGCTGCTCACTACAAGCGGCAAACTTAGGCTAGAATCCACCGGCTAAAGTCTACCGATCACATTCGGAAATATTTTTTCAATAAAAGACCATAATGCAGTATTTTTGCATGGTCAAAGGTATTTCCAAATGCAATCGATAGACTTTAGAGGTTCTTGCAAAAGCGCGAATTTCGCGCGAAATGGAATTTTGCAAGAACCTCTTTAGCCTAAATTACCCTTCTTTTTCGACTTGGTTAGCTCCGACTAAAAACCCAAGCTGTGGTTTATCGCAACTCATCTAATACTCTTTTTTTCACCTTGCTTAAAAAAATTTATCACAGTAGTGAGATTTCGCTCTATAAATAAATTGCTTTTTGGTGATTTCTATAGAGGCCTTTTTAGCCCTTGTAGTGTCGAATTTTTGAGAGGGGCACTTAATGCGCGACCATTTTTTTTCGCAGCTTCGCATTTGGCTTTAAATGAGTTACCCTCAAGTGCCTGTTTCAAAGCGTCTTTTTTGTTGCAGAAACAGCCAATCAATGCTAGTGTTTCGGCGAAAAATAAGCTGCCTTTTTCGCTGTGGAAAACGGTGTTAATAACTCCGAATTGGGAAGACTAAATGGCTACAATAACTAAACAAAAGCACTCTTGGATTGATTTTCTTACCTTCATCAAAAAGCGGTGTAACCAAGCTGAATATGCAAATTGGATTGCCCCGATTGAGTGCCTCAGTTGTGATGACGATGGAATCAAACTAGAAACTCCCAATATCTTTGTCCAACAGTATCTCTTAGACAACTATAAAGAAGCTCTTAGCGCATTTCTGCCTACCGATCATAATGGAGATCCGCTGATCACTTTTGTGCTGCGCAAGGCGCAACCTATTCAAGCAAAAACTCCTTTCAAACCCAAGCCAAAACCCCATTTGATAACTCATGATATTAAGCTCAATGCGACTTACACATTTGAGACTTTTATCGAAGGACCGTCGAATCAATTCATTAAATCAGCTGCACTCGGCGTGGCCTCTAAGCCTGGAAAGGCTTATAACCCTCTCTTTATTCACGGCGGCGTTGGCCTTGGGAAAACACATTTATTGCACGCTATTGGCCATTATAGTCAAAAGCAAAGCAAGCAAATTCGAATTCAATGCATTTCTACTGAGGGTTTCATCAACGATATCGTCGCACACCTGCGAAGTAAATCTATCGAAAAAATGAAGCGCTTCTACCGCAATCTCGACATTTTGCTCGTCGATGACATTCAATTTTTGCAAAATCGCCTTAATTTTGAAGAAGAGTTCTGCAATACTTTTGAGAGTTTGATTAACCAAGGGAAGCAAATCGTACTGACTAGCGATAAACCCCCCGGCCAACTCAAACTATCAGAGCGCATGATCGCACGGATGGAGTGGGGGCTTGTCGCTCAAATGAGTATGCCTGATTTAGAAACGCGAGTCGCTATTTTACAAGATAAAGCGGAAAAAAAACGGCTCGATCTATCCAATCCACTCGCGTTTTACATTGCTGAACATATCCATAATAACGTCCGCCAGCTTGAAGGCGCTATTAACCGACTCAGCGCTTACTGTCGATTAATGGACTTTGCTATCAATCGCGAAGTGATCGATACAACCCTGGGTGAAATGTTTCAAGTTCCCTCCCGATCCCCGATTTCTGTTGACCGGATTATTCAAAGTGTTGCTGCAATGTATGACGTAAGTGAAAATGATTTGCGCGGCAAAGAGCGAACAAAAGAAATTGCCTTTTCCCGCCAAATCGCGATGTATTTAGCAAAAGAGCTCCTCAACGACTCTCTGAAAAAAATCGCTGCTGCTTTCGGCGGCAAAACTCACTCTACACTTCTCCACGCATGGAAGAAAATCGACAACCAGCTCGGTCAAGACGAGACGCTGCGGCGCCAAATTCTCTTAATGCGGCAAAACATCGAGGTTTAAACCCAAGTTGTGTCTTTTGGTCGCTCATCTAAAATTCTCTTAGACAGGTGTAAAAAGAGAATTTTAGATGAGTAATTATGCCGCACAACTTGGGGTTGAACTATTGTCGCATACTTCTGTTAACGCCTCTATTCTGCTCGGCGATCTATCACAGCAAGCGAGTAAATAGCGGCTGGGAAAAGTGCGCGCAAACAGCGGCGAGCATGAGCGAGAAAATCGCTACTTAGCAGCTCAGCTGTAACGAGGAGCACCTTTTGGTCGCAGAGAGTTTGGCTGCTTTTTTTGACCACGAGTTGATCTGCTGCGGTGCGGGCCAGTGCCCATACAACGGGAAGATCAAATAGGCGACCTAAGGCTTTTGCAATGAGTGCGCTTTCTTGGTTGCGCAATCGCCAAGTATCGACTCGAGATGCTGGGACGGGAACAATCACACTCGGCAATGGCCATGGCAATTCAGCGAGCTTGATGGTTATCAGACAGGCCCACAGCTTTGCCAAAGAATCATCGCGCTGATGGCGAAAAAACATCCAGAGATCAGCAATTGGGCCAAAAGGGACAAACAGTGAAGCATGGGGCTGTAAAAAGGTCTTTTGCCGGCGACAAGTAGGGCATGATTGACCAGACCGCAAGGAGGGTGATCCGCAATAGGGGCACAAAGCCTTCTTATCGATCCATTCAATCGTGCTCGCGCAAGATTTGCAAATAAGGCGATGGGGATAAGCGAGTTTTTGGGCACAATGCAGGCAAAAAGCGGGGTAGATTAACGAGATTAATGCTCGCGCTAGCGCTGTTGCGATCTGCCGTTGCTTAGGAATATCCTTGATCGACTCACCTAAGCGAGTAGCGCAAGCTATCAAAACTTCCCGTAATTGAGAGCGTAAATAACTCGGTAAATTTGAGAAGAACATACTGCTTCATTCTAATATTAACATCGATATTCCCATCAAAATCGATATAAGATGGGCGGGTGGAAGAAAGGAAAAATTGTGATAACTTGTTTTCGCTATAGCTATTACTCAATTCGGTAAAAGCAATTTTGCCATCGGCAACGCAATATTTCAGTTCGCCACGCACTGGAATGAGTAATCCCATGTCAAGACCGAGCCGACCAATAATCTCAAATGGGATATCAAGCAGATTGTAATGGCGCTTAAATGTATTGATAAAGTAAAGGGCCCCTCGACCTGTCCATGTTCCTGGATCATCAAGTACTCCGCGCAAGTGGTACCCATTGAGTTTCCGAATGGTCAGTGGTTTGATGCGGCCGCGATAGGTTCCAGTTTTTTTCAATAGACTCGGACGAAAATCTTGAATCAATAGCCTTGGAATTGAAAAACTCCACTGTTTATCTGGGTACTTTTCTAATCTAATGTGCTTTGCCACGCAAATGCCCGCCTCATCGCTAACGCTAAAGTCGGTAAATTCAACTTGGTGCGGGTAAATGGTGATTTCACTGAGCAATGTCTCAAGCTCAGAGCCAAGCAACTCGAATGATTTTCCTTTGAGATAGCCGACAAAATGGGAGCGATCTAACTCTTCTTTTGATACGACGAAATCGCCACTAAGCTCGTAGCCATTGCCAATGCCAAAATCTCGCGCTGCCCGCTGAAATTTTTCGGGAAGAATTGCAACCAGTGCCGGCACATCGATTTTAACTTGGCCAGTTAATACCATTTGATTGAGCAGCGATGCTTTTGGATTGTGATGAAAGGAAAAGTCTAAGCCACAGCTTTTTCCACTGAGTTTTTGAATAAAAAACCCTTCCTGAGCATTCCATCCCGTTTCAATGGTGAGCGGTCTTGGAAGGGGTCCATCGGGAGAAATTTCCCAAACAGTCAGTTGCGCATTGAGCTGAGGGGAAAAGGCAAGTTCAAGGCCGACTTCAAATGGAAGCGAGCGGTAGTGGGTTTGAGTGCGAAAAGTGAGTTTTCGATCGAGGTAAGAGAAAAAACAATCATGACATTCCCATAGATGCTTCCCTAACCGGTAATACCCTTCAGCGAGCCGACCAAGCAGCTTCAATTGTTTCCCTTTAGTAAAGTTAAACGAAGCTTCAATTTGATTGGTCCACTCAAAAGAAGCGGGAAAAACCTGACTTTCTTCTACTATTTTATGTGACAGGGGCGCTGTTTTTGCTAAGAAATCGGCCATCTCAGGAGGAATGACGACGTGAATGGCTGCTCCTCTCCATTCACCGAGCACAGGTAAGAAAGTCAGCCGATCAAAAGAGCACTTTGCCCAAATCAAATCGCGGTCGGGGTGAAAAAGATAGAAGCTCCCTTTCTCCAATGCAAGTCCTTCGCAAGCGCTAAATGTCAAGTGAAAGGATTGCTCACTTTTCAAACAGAGTGCGTCTTGATCGACCTGGGTTGTGTTCACATCTAACATGCAATCGAATCTTCCCTTTTTTATCCCCTGAGAAAAATCGATATCTACATTGCCACGAGCAGAAAGAGGTCCTAAAAATAATTGGGATAAATTGTAGGGATCAAAAGCAAAAATACGCGCTAATGAAGGAATATCTATCTCTAACTTTTGTAATGGCAATTGCAGTTGCCTATTTTCTTGGTCCCACTTGCCGCTACTCACTTGCAAAATTGATCGCTTGCCTAAAAGCAGGTGAATATGGGGAATGATCCAGTTTTTTTCTTCTTTCTCCATCGTTGCAGTCAGAGTGGCACTTCCAACGCGACAGTGCTCAAGGGTAAAACAATTTCCACTGCGGCTGCCGCCAATATCAAATGGGCCCAGATGCAACTGCCCAAGAACTAATTTCTCGGCTTGAGCAACAAACGAGAGCTCTTCTTCACCGCTATGGTAGTGCCATGCTACTGCTAGCTCTCCTTCAAAATGAGGAGACTGTAGTTTTTCTAACCAAGTTGGTTTGATTGGAATCACCCCGGCATAACTCAAGAACTCAAGGTGGTGGTAAACATCAAGAGCCGAGAGGCTTGCAGCTAAATCAAAGCGAGTGAGAGCTCCTGCTCGATCAAATTGCAATGTCGAAATGTTTCCTATTGCCCCAAAAGAGTGGCTCAAGTGCGGATTGATCATGACTTGTAACCCCTCTTCACTCCACTTCAATTCTCCTTTAAAGCGGCAAAGATCATAGCAAGCCGTTTCTAATCTAAAGTCAAATTCCCCTAGATCACGTGTAAAATCGATGGTAAGGATCGGTAAATTCAAGTGGCAACAATAGGGGCTTTCACCTCCTTTTAACGCAACCTCACCGGTCACTTCTCGACACACCAAAACTTCTCTAGTTTTTGAATACGTTAAGCTCGCTGCTAACTGATCACATCCAATCCAGGGTGAAGGAGCGCATGTTCCACCTTCAAGACGCAGTGAGACTTCCCAATCAAGCAGCGCATTCACACTCCCAAAATAGGCTCTTAATTGCATTCCTTGCTCGTCACTGATCACTTTTCCTGTTAGCGAGAAATTTTGAGCATCTTCTAGGTCAAAGTGATGCAAAAACTCGCGCACATCCGACACGGATCCCTCAAAATGAGCTAGCGATAAATTGAGCTCAGCGTAAGTATCGGGTGTGTAATCAACACAGATTGACCCGCTAAGAAAAACGCGATGGGCGCTTGCTTCTAATTGATCCGAAAAGAGCATCCCATCTTCTAACTGCAAGTCAGTTGTCAGCGCATCAAAAAGCAAGTCAAAAGATGTTTCTCTAAGCTGCGCTCCCCTCAAAGGAATTAGCCCCGACCATTTTTTTGTAGCCACATCGTAGCGAAAATGACAGTCTAAAGCACGCTCTTTTACTGCTTCGGGATAATCAGCAATCACATAAGGAGAGCAGTAAGTTAAATGCGTTGGATCTATTGTAAGTTCAATAGTATCCGGAGTAAAAGTTCCTTCAGCACCAAGTGTTCCTTGGCCATACCACTCTCGCTCGAAAAGATGGAGTAGGAGATTTGCTGTATCGCTCGATAGCTGGTCTGCACGGAACCAGCCGCGACAAAACATCTGCTTAACCTGATTCCAAATTGTTTCTTTTAACTGCAAATCGATGCAGTCGAGTTGCAGTCCAAATTCAATACGGTCATTTTTTCCTTTCACTCGGAGTAAATCACATATCCCATCGAGAAAAATTTGTTGATTCATTGTCCGAAGCCGCAAATCGGCATCAATGCCAATTTTCGCCGTCAAATCTAATGCAAACGCCTGCTTTAATGATGTGAAAACACTCAAATCAGCTGGCATAAGTTCAACACCAATGCCAATATTGAGGTGGCTAAGGAGTCCCTCTAGCTGCACTGTCGCTTCTATATTGCCCATAGATGCTGTTATTTGGGACGGTTTGATATAGCGGTTACGCATCGCAAATTGAAGGCTTAATTGGTCGAGCACCTTGACCTTATCGACCTCAATACTTCCCTGATCGGCTGCAAATTGCCAGTAACCGCCTTCAAAAAAGTCAGCTTTTGTCAGGTCAAACTCTCCCTGACCTTTGAGTTGAGCCGCAAAGAGTTTTGCTTGCAACTTTGGCCATTCGATGGTGCAGTGACGCGCTAAAAAATGGCGCACTTCACACTGCGTTAATTGATTTTTGTTGATCCATCCTGTCAACGTCGCATCGACAGTGCCAGAAGTCAAATGAAGCTGGGAAAGTTGTGGAAAGCTCTTTTTCAAACTATACTTGAGCGCTTGAAAGTAGTCAGTAGTCAGTCCATGACAGTCAAACTCGGCAAAGTAGCGCTCATCACCGCGACCACTGAGAGCAAAATAGGCTCCCATAGCTTCGTATCGACGCGATTGCGCTTTGAGATCAAATGCCATTTTCCACTCATCTTTCCCATAAGCCCACCCTCCAGCTGTCAAATGAAAGGGAGTTGATTTACCAGCTACCTGCTTTTGTGAGCTTTTAAGCGTCTGTCGCAGATTCTGGTGAGGACTACGGGTTAACCACCCTTTTAGGTCAATTAAAGGCTCGCTTTGACTTCTTAACTGAAACTCTCCTTGCTCAACCTCCGCGATCAACCACTGCTCTTGCTTTTCTGGTTCATAAAAAACAAAGCTTCCTTGATAGATCCATCCTTCTCCACCCAGATAGGGAAAAAATCGCTCAAATAATGGATGGACCGTTTTCTTTTCGGATCTCTTCGCCTGCTGTTGCCATTTGAGCGTTTGGATCGCAACTTCCAGGCCACACTTCGGCAGCTCACATCCAAGATCGACCACGGCCAGATTTCCTTGTGCCCAATTAACTTGATCCGGGGTTTCCCAATGTAGTGTCAAATTGCCATTGAGTTTCCCCCTACTGACAGTCAATTGCTCTTTGAGATCTTCAATAAAAAAGCACCCGACTTCAGAAAAATGGGCGAGATCGACCTGGTCAAAAGTACATGCAATTGTGTTGGCTTGCCGCGACAGCTTGATTTCCCATTGTGCATTCCGCTGCTTGTTTTGCGCGCGTAATGAGATTGACCCCACTTTTTCTTTACCTTTTATATCAACAGCAAAAAAGGTAGTCTGATGATGCTTTTGGTTTGAAGTCGTCAAAGAGTCTGTTGTTTTCAACTTTCCCGAAGCCAGTTGTGACCTGCGGGCTAGACAAAGCTCTCCTTCTTCGATTTGCACGGCAAAAGGGGGAAAGAGCTTGTCAAAAAAAGGGGTATCTTGCGTCAGTGAAATGGGCGCCGCAAGGGTAATTTTTGGTCGATGTAAGACCCACCGTGGAGCACTAAATAGCTGATCAAACTCAACCTGTAGCCGATCGATCTTAGCTGCCATTATCTGAACGTCGCTCGATAAGCACTGCTCAACCGCCACACCGTGCAAGCAAAAACGATCGACTTTCCACTCACTGCGTGCATAGGAAAAGGAAATCTTTCCTTCCAGTCCAAGATAAGAGTGCAGATACCACTCCATCCCAAAGCAAAAAAGAACGCGATGAAAAAGCACAAGAGCACAAAAAAAAATCAATGCAAGGGTGAGAGCTATCTTTCTCTTTCGCCCAAAGTGTTTCTTCGGCACAGATGATGTCACTGGGTTTTTTGATTTCATATTTTTAAAACTGGAGCCAACACAACTTTGCGAAAATTAGACTAAGCCAGGGCAACTCCTATTGTAAAAAAAAATCGTTTTTTCTAAGAATGGAGTATTGCAAGCAAACGCGCATGCAAAAAAATTTTTTAAACAGAAGCTTATGTCTGATGATAGCTCAGATAAATTTTCTCTTTTTTTACCTGCCAGAAGGTTGAATTTTCACCTACTTTATTCAAGTATGCTGAAAATTCAACCTTCTGGCAGGTAAAAAAAGAGAAAATTTATCTGAGC
>JBCCHO010000012.1:0-17247 GCA_039028715.1 Chlamydiota bacterium
CTTTTAAAACCCAAGTTGTGTCTTCTGATCGCTCATCTAAAATTCTCTTTCTTCATCTACCAGAGCCTTGAATTTTCACCTGCTTTATTCAAGTATGCTAAAAATTCAAGCCTTTGGTAGGTAAAAAAACAGAAAACTTATCTGAACAATCATAGAGCACAACTTGGGCTTATCCTCTTTTCGTTTTAAATTAGGGGTGCTTTTAGGCGCTTTTGAACTAGAATGCGTCTATAAACCTATCCCGATAAATTATTTTTTTATTTTTCAGTCTTTTTCGCTTATTTTGATGCTCCAATTTTCGCGCATTTCGTTTTGATAATGTGTGAAAATTGGAGCATCAAAATGAACAAAAAACTCAAGAAAACTAAAAAATAATTTATTGGGATAGGTTCATCTGTGCTTTTTGATCAGCTCGGAGAAGATAGCTTATCTTGGTTCTCTTGTCTGATTGATTATATTCAGCTTTTGAGAAAACTCCTTACATTCGGGATCATGTGGAATAGGATTAAAATGTCGATATTTATCGACTCGAGCATGCTCCCAAGCCGCAACTTCTGAAACCTTAAAAAGACCGCCTTTTCTTTGCGGAAAAGGATGATGCAATTCGACTGAATGGAGTTGACCTGTTTGAGGGTGCGCTACTTTAGGAGCTAACCCTTTTTTCATTCTTTCGAGATTAGGCTTTGTAATTTCGTAAGTTAGATTGTTTAGTGACTTTTTATCTTGCTCGTATTGTTGAGCTCTTTGTTTCCAATGACGCGCTCTAACAGTAGGCCACTTAGGATCTGCTCCGTTGACTTTCTTTTTAAGAGCTTTTCCTTGATCTGGATATCGGACAGGTGTTGTTCTTCTGTTATAGAGGGTTTTTTCATGGTTATAAGCAGTACCAGCCCCTGCGATTACTCCTATAACAGTAGCAATAGCATAGTTTTTCATCTGCACTTTTCCTGTTGCACTTAAATCAGATGCAACTGATACAGCGCCACCCACAACGCCACCGCCAACTCCTCCAAGCAAGATTCTTCCTTTTGATCCAAGTGTTTTTGTTATATGCTGAAGCCCCAGTCCACCAACAGCTGAAAGCGTACCGGTAACACTGCCAATCAAGGCTGCTTGTTTGGTGTTTCTCATAATGAGATAGTTCCACTCTTTTTTTTGCATTTTGTTATCGGCAATGTTACTTATAATTTGTGTCGCAGTGCTAGTGGCTAATCCTGTCATGGCATATCCACCCAGATTAATGGCAGCAACTTGGATTCCTGCCCCTTGTATTTGTCCAATTATTTTTCCTGCCGGACTCGATACCGCTCCTATAAGCGCTCCCTTTAAACCAGCAAGGCCAACTTTATTTAAGTGATCCTGAATATTTAAGGGTTGATCACTATCATGTTTAGTTATTGCATCGCATAGACCAGTAAAGCCGTTACTGATAAGAGCTCCACCAACCACAGACCCAGCAATCCCACCAGTAAAAATAACCAAAGTCACTCCACTAGTAAGAATACACCCATTTAAGAGCATAGCAATACGATGCCCTACTTTACTGCAAATTAAATGCGGCTCTAATAAGCTTTTGCAAATAGCCTCGGGGTTTTGTTTGATGGTTTGGAGTGTTGCCTCGCCAAAAACAGCAATAGCGTCTTCTTCAATCATTTCTATAAGAGAATGGCGAACTTGAGTGCCATTCGTTGATTTAGAAAGCATCTCTGCCAATTCTTTCATATCTTGATCGGCATTTCTTAGCTTTTTAATTAACTCTTCTTTAATTTGGAGCGCTTGCTGACGCTGATGGTGTGTGTGAGTAACCCCACGAATTGCCCCATTGACAAAAGCCATAAGCGTCACATCTGTCATTCCTTCAAGAAGACCTTGATTCCATATATTCCCTACTACTTTATTCACGATAATTTTCGAAGCTAATGAGGAGGCGGCTACCGAAACTCCGCTGCTTATTGCCATAAGCGCTGTTTTCTTAGCGGCATTTTTGTTGTCGAATACTTGCCTATATGTTGTCTTGCTATCTAAGAGCTTTGAAGCAAGAAAATTGAAGGTCAATCCAGATACTAGTCCTGAAACTCCTCCAGAAATAGCTGCAATGACGCATCCTTCATGTGCCTTTTGTTTTTTATAGATATTTTCAAGAACTTTAGCTGTAATATTGGAAGCAGATCCGCTCAAACATTGAGTTGCCAATTGAAAAGGAATTGGCGCTGCATGAACACCTACACTTACTGCACTCGAAATCCCTTCAATGCAGATTTGTACAAATTGACCCTTTAAATCTATCTTTTTGTTTTTCCACAACGATGTCGCTACATTTTTCCCCGATCGTAACCCCCCATTGAGCAACACTCCGCCTATCAATCCTCCAGGAGCAGAAATGAGCAGAAATATGCCACCTGCGGTTAGGGCTATACTCGATCCTACAGAGATATATTTTTCGACCCGCTCTTTATCCTTAATATCAACAACCTCTTTAATAACGATCTGCTCGAAAAAAGCTTGCTTCAGCTTATTGATATTTTGAGAGATTTGTTTGTGAGATTCTTCTACTTCATCTAACTCTTGATGAAGTTGGTAGCACAGGTCTAAGAAATCCAATTTTGGCGGTTCAGCTAACCTTGAATCTATAGCAGTGTTTCTTGCCAATCTTCTTTGGTCTACTGTTGGCCCGTCTTCATAATTTAACGACTCTTTGACGCAAGGACAATCGCCATAGTTTTTTTGCCATGCAAGAAGTCGGTGTTCTTCGAATTTATTGTGATGTTCTTTGCAATAAGCCGAACGTTCAAGCAAATCTCCCGAAAAATGTTGGTCGAGGCTATCAGCTGGGGCCCAAGAAGGAAATGGAGGATGTTTTGTTAAGCTTAAAATATTGCCATAGCGGGTAAGATAAGAAAATTCTGAGAACGTCTCTTTAGATAGTATATCTACAGAAAAAGTGAGCTTTCTACCTTTCTCGCGAGCGGCTATTATTACTTGCCTAATTTGTTCTGAATTGATGTTATCATCTTCTCTTAAGACATAAGCCCTGACTTTTTTCTTTTTTCTAGGCTCGACGTCTAATCTAAGTTTTTGAAAAACATGATCTCTAGTCATTATATTTGAGATAGACATAGTATTTCTTTGTTGTTGCAAAACTTAAAAAAATTCGCTTTCCCACAAAAATTTTTTAATGGAATAGTCTCATAAACCGCGTAATTTTTATGCAAGTTGGGTTTTAAATATTAATATTGGCTACAGAATTTAAAGCTCATTCTTATTTTTTTCAAGAAAAATAAAAAACCAAATTATGTGGTATAGCTGCTCAGATAAATTTTCTGGGTTTTTTACCTGCCCAACTATACTCCTTCCGATTCAAAGTGCAAAAATTTCGCCGAATTTGACAGTCTCTTTTGACCGATTTTTCCCTGGGTTTTATCCACCTGACGGATAAGAACCCAGGGAAAAAGTCGATCAAAATAGCCGCGCCAAATCATCGATCTTTTTGCATTTTGAACCGGAAGCACTATATACCACACAATTTGGGTTAACCCGTATTTCTCACAAGCTCTGCTAAAAAGCTTAAGCAAGATGTTTTTCGAGATTTCTAATTGAGATCTTGCAGGGAATGGTTGTAACCATTTCCAAAAGAGCTCTCTTGGAGAGCCTCTGGAATACTCGAAAAACAGGGGCTCCAAATTTTTCCAGAGCCTTGTGAGAAATCCGAGCTAAAACCTCCCAACCTTGCCCTCTTCTTGAATCGAAATAAGCAATCTTTTACGATACGAGGAATGATTTTCAATAAAGCCTGGCAAAAATGCGGGCTAACTTTTTGAGAGGTCTCATGGCTTGCGAATCGATCTTTAAATCTACTATCCGCAGTTTTTTCAAATCTTTTGCCGTTATTATCGGAATCGCTATCGCTCTGATTGTAATCGCAGTCGTTATCGGTTTTATCACTCCTCAAAGTCCATTCTCCGAAAAAACGACCATCTTTGTCGATGTCGATGCCGATGGGAATCGCGAATTATTGGCGTCATCTGCCCCCGTGATCTTAAAAGTAAATATTCAAGGTGAGATCGGCTCACGCGGTCTTACCTCAAGCCACGTGAAAGCTCAGCTTGCAGACTCGCGTACTGGAATGTTCAAGGGCGATCGAGTCAAGGCGCTGCTTCTCTACATCAATTCTCCTGGAGGCGATGCCATTGATTCATTTACTATCTACAAAGAGCTCCTTGATTATAAAAAGAAATACCAAGTGCCTATTTACGGCTTTGTCGATGGATTCTGTGCTTCCGGCGCAATGATGATCGCCTGTGCTGCCGACAAAGTGTACTCGAATCCCATCGGCATCATCGGGTCTGTGGGGGTTCGGATAGGCCCTAACTTTAATGTCGCCCAGATGATGGATAAATTTGGCATCAAGCAAAAAACCATCACACAGGGAAAAGACAAAGATATGCTCAACCCTTTTCGCCCCTGGAAGCCCAATGAAGATCAGTCGATTGAAAACATCGTCTCTCACGACTACAGCCTATTTATCGATATCGTCTCCCAAGCACGCCCCCGGCTCACAAAAGAAAAATTGATCAATGAATACGGCGCTCAAGTATTCGACCCCAGTAAAGCAGAAACTCTCGGTTACATCGATCATGGCCAGTCGAATTACAAAGACATGTTGACTGATCTTGTGAAGCAGGCTGGTATCGCCGAAAATACTCGCTATCAAGTTGTCGAATTGCGGGTCCAACAGCCTCTTTTAGTCGGGCTTACCGAAGGAAAGTCGCCATTTTTATCTGGAGTGCTAAATCATCAACTACAATTTAACGACGATTTTCTGCTGCATCGGTCACTTTACCTTTACTCTCCCGCCCTCGACTCGTTTGAAGAGTAGGCAGCATGCGCATTGCCGGTGATTTAAGGGCAACCAGCCGGTTTTAAACCCAAGTTGTATGGCATAATTGCTCAGATAAATTTTCTATTTTTTTACCTGCCCAACAGTTGAATTTTCACCTACTTTATTCAAGTATGCTGAAAATTCAACTGTTGGGCAGGTGGAAAAAGAGAATTTTGCGCAGGAGCTTCTTTAGATGAGTAATTATGCCACACAACTTGGGTTTTAACTTAACTCGAGCTAGACTTTGTCTGATGAAAACTCTTTACCTTTTAGACGCTGTATCGCTTCTTTTTCGCTCTTATTATGCTATTAGGCGGATGACCAACCAGCAAGGACAGTCGACCAATGCTCTATACGGATTCATTCGATCGGTACAAAAAATTATCAAAGATTTTTCTCCTACTCATTTAGCTGCCATTTTTGATGGCCCCAATAATAAACAAGCGCGCCAAAAGATCTATCAGCAGTATAAGGGGCACCGTGAAGGGATGCCCGATGATTTAATTCCACAGCTGGGCCTCGCTGTTGATTATTGCACTTATGCCGGTATTCCCCAGCTCGTCGAACCTGGCGTTGAAGCTGACGATATGATTGGATCGATCGCCAAATGGGCTGAAGCACGCCAAATCAAGACGTTCATTTGCTCTAGCGATAAAGATTTATGCCAGCTTGTTTCCGATACAGTGAAAATCATCCACACCCATAAAGATAATCTTATCGTAGACAAGAGCGAAGTAGAAAAAATGCACCAGGTTAAACCAGAGCAAATTGTCGATTACCTCGCTTTAATGGGCGATAAATCGGATAATATCCCTGGAGTTCCGGGCATTGGCCCGAAAACAGCTGCGGCTTTGCTTAACCAGTACCCTACCTTAGATGAGTTGTTTAACCACCTCGGTGACCTGAAAAATAAACGCTGGGCTGAAAAGCTCGCTACTCACCGCAAAGAGGCTTTCATCAGCCAACAATTGGCTCAATTGATGCTCGACCTTTCATTTCCCAAAGACGACGCTTTTTTTGCGCTTACAACCCCCAATGACGAACAGCTCACCGCTCTTTACCGAGAAATGAACTTTGCCTCTTTGCTCAAAGACTTAGCTCAAAAAGAGCAGCTTTCTTTTCAATCTGCGCAGCCCGCAATCGACCAGTTAGAAACAGTCGACTACCAGACGATTGACGAGCTAAGCGAGCTGAGCGAGCTCATCAGCAGACTCGAAAAAGAACCAGAAATTTGCCTCGATACCGAAACGACAGCTACAACGCCGATGCAAGCAGAGCTCGTTGGGATTGGTTTGGGAGTCCGCCCGGGACAGGCCTGGTATCTTCCCGCTAATGGCAAGCTCGGGCTCACGGCGATAATAGCGGCGCTCAAACCTCTTTTAGAAAGCCCAACAATTCAATTTTACGGCCATAACCTCAAATACGACATCCACATCTTGCTCAACTACGGCATTAAGCTCCAAGCCATCGGGTTCGACACCATTCTCGCCTCTTATGTCCTCAACCCTCACGTGAACCGCCACAGTTTAGATGCCCTCGTTTTAGAAAGATTTGGCAAGGCTAAGACTCCGATTAAAGAGCTTATCGGCACTGGTAAAAAGCAACAGTCAATGCGCACTGTTCCGATCGCTCAAGTAGCCGCTTACTGCTGTGAAGATGTCGACTATACATGTCGGCTGAAAACTCTATTTCAAACCCAACTCAAGCAAGAAAGTTTGACCGCTATTTTCTACGACATTGAGCTCCCTCTGATCCCTGTGTTGGTTGCCATGGAGCGTTTCGGCATGTATCTAGACGCTCCTAAACTCAAAGAAATGGCGCGCAGCCTCGAGGCCGCTATTCATCAAGTGGAAGAGAAAATCTATCAGCTCGCTGGCGAAACATTTAATATCAAATCGCCAAAGCAACTTTCTCAGATTCTGTTTGAAAAATTAAAGATTAAAACAGGCAATAAAAAACAGTCAACGCGCGCTGAAATTCTGGAAAGCCTCATGGGGAAACACCCCATTGCCGCGGAAGTGCTTTCATTTCGTTTTTTAGAAAAACTGCGGTCTACTTATGTTCAAACGCTGCCACTTCAAGTCAATCCAAACACTGAGCGCATCCACTGCAGCTTCAAACAGTTTGTCACGGCGACAGGGCGCCTTTCTTGCCAAGACCCCAATTTGCAAAATATTCCCTTCCACTCTGCTGAGGGGAAAAAAATCCGCGCGGCATTTCGCCCCAAAAATCCAGATTGGTGCTACCTCGCTGCAGATTATTCTCAGATCGAGCTGCGGTTACTCGCCCATCTGAGCGATGATGAGCGCTTAATCGCTGCTTTTGCAAGCGGAGAAGATATTCATGCAACGACAGCCGCAGCCATTTTCAATTGCCCCTTAAACGTCGTCACAAAGGAGCAACGCTTTCAAGCAAAAGCGGTTAATTTCGGCATTATTTATGGACAACAAGCTTTTGGACTTTCAAAGCAGCTTGGGATTTCGATGAAAGAAGCGGCCTCTTTTATTGAAACCTATTTTAACCGCTATCCAAAAGTGAAGCAATTTTTAGAAGAGTGTAAAGAAAAAGCGCGTCAAAATGGCTTTGCGATTACCATGACGGGGAGGAAACGGCCAATTCCAGAAATCTACAGCCCCAATGCTATGATTCGACAAGCTGCTGAACGTCTTGCTGTCAATACTCCGCTGCAAGGAAGTCAAGCAGACATCATTAAAAAAGCGATGATTGACATACACCGCACCCTGATCGAAAATAAACAGCCCGCTCATATGGTGCTTCAAATTCACGATGAGCTCATCTTTGAGCTGCCAAAGCCAAATACGGACAAAGTTAAAAAAATTGTTAGACATCTAATGGAAACTGCTGTCCAACTTAAAATTCCCTTGACCGTTAATATTGCTATTGGCAAAAATTGGGGAGAATGCTAGCATTAAAGAAAGTAGCAATAACAGGTGGCGTTTCCTCTGGGAAGTCAAGCGTCTGTCGTCTGTTAGCAGAGCGGGGAGCCTACCAGGTCAGCTCTGATACCATTATCCATCACTTATTATCTGACAATTCCCCTTGCATCAAGCAAGTGGTCGAACTCTTGGGAGCTCGCGTCTTAACTGATGGAAAAATCGATCGCAAAAAAGTAGCTGACATTGTTTTTACCAACCAAGATAAACTCAATGCTCTAGAAGCGATTTTGCACCCCTGCCTGTTACGAGAAATTGATCAGATTTATAACCGGGTAAATAAAGAGCAAAAGTACGCTTTTTTTGTCGTTGAAATTCCTTTGGTTCAGGAAATTGGAAAAGAAAGCGCATTTGATTTTATCGTGACTGTCGTCTGCGACGAAGCTATTAGCAAAAGCCGGTGGAAACAAGCGGGATTTTCAGAAGATAGTTACAACAAAAGAATGCAGCGACAGTGGCCGACTGCGAAAAAAGCACATCACGCTCACTTTACGCTGACCAATAACGGCACATACGAGGATCTCACTAGCCAAGTCATAAAGCTGATTGCCTTTTTAACAACCGCAAATGAAGAATGACAAACCTAAGCTTTGGATCAACACCATTAAGGTGAGTGGTTTTTTCAATGAAAGTCACCCAGGCTAAAAGCGAGATTTAAAACCCAAGCCCGCGTCTGATGATAGTTCAGATCAATTTTCTGTTTTTTTTACCTATCTGAGACTTGAATTTTCAGCATACTTGAATAAAGCAGGTGAAAATTCAAGCCTCAGATAGGTAGGAAAAGGGAATTTTAGATGAGCAATCATCAGACGCGGGCTTGGGTTTAAACAAAGGTCACAATCAAGGGGGAGCAAACCAGGTGCCCGAAAGGGGTCCCGCAAAAACTACTTTGGAGCACTAAAACGCGAACTTCCGCCTCAAATGGGATTTTGCAGGGAGTCTTTGATATTAACCTTTTTTGGACCGTCCCAGGCTAACAACCCAAGCCCGCGTCTTATGGTGGTTCAGATAAATTTTCTGTTTTTTGCCTATCTAACGGCTTGAATCTTCAACGTACTCGAATAAAGTAGGTCAAAATTCAAGCCGTTAGACAGTTAGAAAAAGAGAATTTTAGATGAATCATCATAAGGCGCAGGCTTGGGGTTTTAACCTGAGTTCTGGTTTTTTCTCGTTACTAATCAGAAGGAGTTTCTCTTAATTTTTTGTCTGCTTTTACAAAGGGAAGGGCCCAGCCCGTATTTCTCACAAGACTCCGGGGAATCTTGGAGCATCTGGTTTTCCGAATATTCCAAAAGACTTTCTTGGAAATGTTTACAAACATTCCCTGCGAGAGTCTTTTGAAATCTCAAAAAAACAGAGGCTCCTGCGCAAAAATCGCTTTCGAATGGAATTTTGCGCAGGAGCCTCAACAGACTGCCCAATCTTCTACGCAGAGCTGGTGAGAAATACGGGCCAGTGGTTCTTTCTAACGAAAAAGCAAAAAAGTGGAAATGATTGAGAATCAATGAGAAAAACCCAAAGCTCATGTTTTTAAGATGACAACTGCAATTTAGCGTTAACCTTTTTTTCAATTGAGGAGATTACCTTTCAATGAGTAATGAAGACCGTCCAACACAAGATACGCATCACAAAAAAAAGTTTTCCCCGCCTTTTCCTCCTCCACATCATGTGAACAAATCGCAAGGTCACCACCCGCGCAAAGATCCAACGATCACCCGCGTTGCAGATCTCCAACGCATGAGTATTAATGAACTATGCCTGTATGCCAAAAATATTGGGTTGAAAAACCTCAGCTCACTTACAAAATCACAGGTTGTCTTTGAAATCGTCAAATTTAAATCGATGCAACCAAATGAAATTCTCGTTGCTGAAGGCGTTCTTGAAACGCTATCCGACGGTTTTGGTTTTCTCAGATCGCCCAATTACAACTACCTCCCTTCTGCTGAGGATATTTATGTTTCTCCGGCTCAAATCCGCCGTTTTGATCTTAAAAAGGGCGATACTGTTTATGGTACAATCCGATCCCCCAAAGACAAAGAAAAATACTTTGCCCTTCTCAAGGTCGATCGGATCAACAACAAACCCCCAGAAAAATCTCGAGAAAGAATTTTCTTTGCAAATCTCACGCCACTCTTTCCTTCTGAGCGGCTCATCATGGAAACAGTCAAAGAGCGACTCTCGATGCGCATTCTCGATCTCGCATGCCCCGTAGGAAAAGGTCAACGCGCGCTTATTGTTGCTCCTCCCAAATCGGGAAAAACAGTTTTGCTGCAAGACATTGCGAAATCAATCGCCATCAATAACCCCGAAATCACCCTAATTGTTCTTCTTATCGATGAGCGCCCTGAAGAAGTCACCGACATGCAACGCATTGTAAAAGGAGAAGTCATTTCGTCGACATTTGACGAACCCCCTGAGCGTCATACTCAAGTTGCTGAAATGGTCATTGAAAAAGCTCGAGCTCTTGTTGAATACGGCAATAATGTCGTGATTTTGCTCGACTCTATCACCCGCCTTGCGCGTGCTTACAATACTGTGCAGCCCCACTCAGGAAAAATCCTAACAGGTGGTGTCGATGCCAACTCATTGCACAAGCCCAAGCGTTTCTTCGGCGCTGCGCGCAATATCGAGCAAGGAGGCTCGCTGACTATCATTGCAACTGCGCTAACAGAAACTGGGTCGCGCATGGATGAAGTCATTTATGAAGAATTTAAAGGAACTGGAAACATGGAAATCGTTCTCGATCGCCGTCTAGCCAACATGCGCATCTATCCCGCTATCGACATTTTAAAAAGCGGCACGCGCAAAGAAGAGCTCCTTTACCACCCAGAAGAAAGAGAAAAAATTTACCGGCTCCGGCAAGCGCTAGCCGACTTAACTCCTCAAGATGCGATGAATTTGCTACTCAATCGGCTGAAGAAAACCAATAACAACACTGAATTTCTTCTTTCAATGAAAGAATAGCTGTTTGTGAAAAAATCGGATAGGTTCATACCTCAGAATTAGCGGCCTATTTTTGGTTGTGGTGCAAACAGCGCTTCTTGCGGATTAAAATCTGGGAAAAATCGATGTGTTGAGTGCAAACTATGTGCCATGATTCATTTTTGATGGAGCTTTAAAGAGGTCCGACTTTTTCGATTCTAACAACTTATTTCAAATTGGGTTTGAACAACATCATCGAGCAAGACCACAGGTTCTCTAAGAGGAGAATTCGTTATACCTTTGAGTGCGGCCTATGAACCTATCCGTAAATGAAAATGTTTTTAGTTTTTACCAGGTTTCTAGCAAATTTTTGGAAGCTGATTTGTACACATTGTCCAGGAGACAAGGGTAACAAATCAGCTTCCAGAAAGATGCAGAAAGAGCGAAAAGCAAGAAGATTTTCATTTACGGATAGGTTCATGGATATTGATTTGAATTTTTCTTTTCCCCATGCTTGAAACGGAAAAATGGCCCCTACTTTATCCAAGCATGTGCCCATTTTTCCGTTTCAAGCATGAAAAAAATTGAAAATCCCTCTAAATACCCATAGGTCGCACTCACAGGTATTACATCTCTCCAGTGAAATTCGCGCTTTTGCAAGAGCCTCTGCAAGGGGTGAACTTGGGATAAGCAACCTAAAAAGCTCAAAATAACTGCAAAGTCAGCCATGAACCTATCCCGATAACTATTCCCACTCTTTAGGCGATGGATCGGCTAAAAGAGCAGAGTAAGAAGCGTAACGCATGGGGTGAATGCGTCCAGCTTCTAACGCTTCTTTAACGGCGCAGTCGGGCTCATGTTGGTGAGTACAGTCGGGGAACCGACAGTGGGGATCAAAAGGGGAAAAGTCAGGAAAGTAAGAGCGCACTTCATCAGAGGCGAGATTCCAGAGCGAAAAACTTTGAATCCCCGGAGTATCAATGCAAAACCCTTTACCCTCAAGAGGAATGAGAGTGGCCGCTGTCGTTGTATGACGCCCTTTGTTTGTTTTTTCTACTAAGGCGCCGGTTGTGAGGTTGGCATCAGTAGTGGCGTTGATCAGCGACGACTTTCCCGTTCCCGATGGGCCAGAGAAAACGGATGTTTTATTGCGCATCGCTTTTTTGATCGGGGCAAGAGTTTCTGGCCGCCGACAGCTCACTTGAAAAATGGGAATGTCGAGCGGAGAAAAGGCTTGGTAGAAAGTATCGAATAATTTTTGCTCTGCTTCAATGTCTTGGGTGGGAATTTCTTTAGGGGGATCTGAGAAAAGATCCATTTTATTGATAATGATAAGTGGTTCCATGTTGCCCTTTTTTGTTGCGATGATGTAGCGGTCAATGAGCATTGGAGTAAAGAAAGGAGCGACGACAGACAAGGTAATAAAGACTTGATCGACGTTAACGGCGATGAGATGCTGTTTTCGTTGGGAAAAAGAATCTCGTCTAGAAAGAAAAGAGTGACGCGGTTCGATATCTGTAATGACTCCAGAATTGGCGCCTTTTATTTCAACTTGAACCCAATCGCCGACGACGATGAGGTTTTTTTCTTTTCGCTTAAGACATTTTAATGAACCTTTAATGCTACATGTAACTAGTTGCTCGTCGATCATCACGGTGATGATCTCTGGCGAAAGAGAGAGAACTCGTGCTAATTTTTGCCCGTCTTGGGCAGTATGTTTTTTTTTGCCGCTGGTTAGGTTTTGGGTTTTATGGTAGCGTTTGGCTTTATGTTCGCGGCGAAAAAAATGCTCTTCGGCATCGAGCCAGTCATCTAGTTTGGCCATAGCTGTTCTCTTATTGTATGCATAAGAATAGCACCCGCACTTGCAACATTGAGTGAATCTGTTTGTAGTGAAAGCGGAATAGAAACGCAAGTACCAACTTGTTTAATTTCTTCCGATGCTCCTTGTGACTCATTGCCTAAGGCGAGAATCAGTGGGCGGCTGAATGTGAGTTGAGAAAGACTGATTCCCTCACGATCGCCGACATAGAGCTGGAATCGAGAAGCAAGAGTGAGCAATTTTTGAGTATCTCCCCGTGTGTAAGCGAGGTGAAATGTAGCCCCTTTAGCTGCGCGCAAGGCCTTATCGTTGAATAGATCTGCAGATCCCGTTGTCAGGAAAATTCCATCGAAGGAAAGCGCGAGTGCTGTACGGATCAACGTTCCGACATTGCCTGGATCGGTTACTTTATCGAGAACGAGTAACCGTTGTTTTTCGCTTAAATCAGCTTCTTTAGGGAGATCGATTTCAGCGGCGAAGGGTTCTGGAGATTGAGTTGAGGCAATTTTTTTAAAAAGACGATCATTGAGAAAGTAGAGTTCTTGGTATCGAATTTCGCTCGGGATAGGCGTGTTTTTTCTAAGAAATAACCGTCTGATTTTCTTGGTATTTGCAACTTCAAAGACGAGCTTTTTGCCTTCTATAAAAAGGGTGCTTAATCGGTAGCGGTAACCGCTGTCGTTTCTCAGCTTGACGATATGCTTGATTAATCGATGTTGCGCACTCTCAATCACTTTTGCTAGCATCGGCTCAAAGGGGTCATACTTGTAAGGCGCACTCAAAGGTAATACCTGTGAGTGCGGCCTATGGATATTTAGAGGGATTTTCAATTTTTTTCATGCTTGAAACGGAAAAATGGGCACATACTTGGATAAAGTAGGGGTCATTTTTCCGTTTCAAGCGTGGGAAAAAGAAAAATTCAAATAAATATCCATAGGTCGCACTCACAGGTAATAATGAAAAAAGGCAGTATAGCACAATGAGAAAAGAAAAGAAAAAAAATTCTTTTTGGCGAATCAAAGAATCACTTGTCAGTCGAGTCTTATTGATTGCATTTCTATTGATTGTAATTCCCTTTTTCCTATTGATTTCTTTTCAATATTACGAGGATATAAAATCGGAGCGAACAGGAGCGCTTGTCGAGCTTAATTTGATTACAAGAGAAGTCCAAAAGCAGATCAGACAGGCCATACTTCAGCGAAAGGATCTTTTAGATATAGTTGACCTGCTGCTTGAGCCGACTGAAGAAGCAATTCCAGATCTTGCGATCATTGCAGCTCAGGTGCAAGCGATGGTGGTGATCCATTTGACGGCTAATGCCCAAGGTAAATACGTATGTGATACCGCCTCTAAGCGGGAGTTTATCGGTAAAGATTACTCTCTTTTGATGGAAAAAGGGCTATCTGGACAGACATTTGGCTATTGGCCACAATCGAAGGAGTTTTTTTTATTAAGTGAAATCACAAAAGGAAAAAGTGCTTGGGTTGCTTTTTTTGCGACTCAATCATTGGTAAAAGACTGGGAAATATCGGTCGAATCTTCTCTTGCGATCGATATTTCACTTGTCGGTGAAGATAAGCAGGTTATTATTACGACAAACCCTCAGCTGCACGAAAAAATAGCCACTTTAAAAGATCGGGCAATAAAAGAAGGCTCGTTATTTTTGGAGGGAGCGAATTTTATTGTGGCGGAACGGGCGCTACTGGAAAGTCATGTTTTGTTACTTGTTTCGGCTCCATCAAAAGTAAATTTTACAGATATTCCTAATTTTTTTCTCAAATTGGCAGTATCTGCCGTCATCGTGATCTTGCTTGGTGGATTAGGCACATTGGTTTTGAGCTATTACCTATCGCGACCATTTAAAAAACTAAGCTCAGTCATGCAACAAGTTGGCCAGGGGAATCTGGATCTGCGGTTTAAGCCCAGTTCGCTTGGTTTTGAGGTGAATATTTTAGGAAAAATTTTCAATGATGTTGTCACAGCGCTTGTCCAACGCATTGAAGAAGTAAAACGGGAACGCGTAGAAAAGGAAACTTTAGCACAAGAGCTGCTCATTGGGCAAGAAGTCCATAACTCGATTATTCCGAGGAAACTGCCTCGTTTTTCAGGAATAGACATTGCCGCACATTTTATCTCTGCTCAAGAAGTGGGGGGAGATTTTTATGACTTTCTCTCTAAACAAGTAGCGGGACGGCGCCAGCTGCTATTTGCGATTGCCGATACTTCGGGGAAAGGGATTTACGCTTGTCTCTATTCGCTCACCATTCGCAGTATTTTGCGTAGTTATGGATTGATAAGTCACCGCTTAGAAGAAATATTACAGCAGGTGAACGCTCTTTTTTGTCGCGACACAGCAGACTCAGGAGTCTTTGTCACAATGTGGGTGGGGATTTTTGATCAAAAGACGAGGATGCTTACTTTTTCTAACTGTGGCCACCATCCCGCGCTGCTCAAGCGTGCTGATGGCTCAGTCATGCCACTTTCTACTTCTGGAATGGCATTGGGAGCTGTTTCCGATGTGACGATAGAGGCGCAATCTGTGCAACTTTTAGATGGCGACCTTTTGCTTGCTTTTACAGATGGGGTTGTTGAGGCGCACAACGATCGGATGGAGATGTTTGGCGAGAACCGGATAATTCAGATCCTCCAAGCGCAAAAAGAAGAGAATGCCCAAGAAGTTGTAGATGCCTTGATGGAAAAGGTGTCTTTTTTTGCCGGAGGAGCTCCACAGCACGATGACTTAACTGTCATTGCCGTTAAAGTACTGGCATTGGATTAGCCGAAGTTGGGTTACGGGAGTTCGACATAAAGGAGAGTTGAACTCACATTGGGTTAGCCCGCATTTCTCACCAGCCTCTGGGAAAGCTTGGAATATCTGTGTTCCCGAATATTCCAAGGGACTCTCTTGGAAATGTTTATGAACATTCCCTGCAAGAGTCACTTGAAATCTCGAAAAAACAGACTGTTCAACCTTCTACGCAGAGCTGGTGAGAAATACGGGTTAGCGCTCCCATAACGGGAGTTTTCTGAGGCGGGCAATGATCTCCTGTGGGTCTGTGAGCTGTTCGTTAATAGCGATTTTTTCGCCTTCTTTGAGCAAGACTCCCATCTGTTTTCCATTAGCAATCCCCGCAGCTCGCAAATCCTCTGATTGCAAAAAAGGAGGGCCCGACTGAAGCCTTTTGATTACCTTACTTAAACTTTGAAAGCGCGAGTGATGTGCTTGTAGAAATACTTGGCGCTCTTCAATAGAGAAGTGAAGCGCCGCGATTTTCAAGCATGTGGTGAAGTGAGGATGAGCATAAAGCTGAGCCCAGCGGTAGTGATCGTAGTGGTGATACCGATGCAATAAAATTTCAAGAGTAGTGTGATAAAATGCGGTGAATTGGCGATCGCGATTAGAAAGCTTGAAATAAGTGCAGAAATTTTCTTTTTCTTCGAGCGAGGTAGTTGGAAAGAGTTCGAGAATTTTAGCGATAATAGGGGCTTCTTTGGGGAAGTATGGAAGGCGGGCAACGCGTTGTTTAACGGCTTCGGCAGTGAGGTCTTTTAAGGTGGGGAAAATCACTGGCAACAAATTGAGCTGGTGAAGACTGATCAGAGCACTGTCTAAATGAGAAAAATCGCTCATTTTTACCAGCTCATTCCATATCCTTTCGATCGCAACTGCTGGGAAGAGGGCGTCGGCATGATCGAGAATGGCTTTGACAGTTTCTTCTTCGATAGAGAAATGAAATCGACTGGCATAGCGTACGGCGCGAATCATGCGTAGTCGATCTTCTAAAAAACGTTCATGGGGATTGCCAATAGCGCGAATAATCCCTAGCTCGAGATCTTTTTGCCCTTCGACATAATCGAGAATCCGGTGTTGAATAGAGTCATAAAACATTCCATTGATGGTAAAATCTCTTCTTTGGGCGTCTTCTTCTGGCGTTGCAGGTTCGATCCCGATAGGGCGTCGACCATCTTTGTAACCTCTATCTTTGCGGAAAGTAGCGACCTCGAACTGGTGTCCTTTTTCAACGATGATCACGATACCAAAACTCACGCCAATAGGGATTGTTTTAGGGAAAATGCGTTGGATGTCTGTGACGTGAGCATTTGTAGCGATGTCAATATCATCAGAAGGGTGATCCATGAGAAAGTCGCGAACCCAGCCGCCGGCAAAATAAGCTGTAAAACCTTCTTGATACAGTTTTTGAATAATTTGTTCCGCTACCGAATAAGCGTCCATCAACTAGGCTCTTTTTTCCTATTGCAGGATAAAAATAATGCGCATTTCCCACAAGGAGTCGTTGCAAAGAAAAAATAATTTACCGGGATCGTCTAATACCTCTGAGTGCGACCTATTTTTCCTTTTAGCGCTGCATAAAGGTTCAAGATTTTTTGAATCAAAGTGAAGAGCAGCTCCATAGAGCTGTTCGAGCTTTGATTCAAAAAAGATGAAATTTTATGTAGATGAGGCCCCCGCGCAAAATTCCATTTCGAGTGAAATTCGCGCTTTTGTCCTTGAGAGCTGCTTTTTTTAAATTGCCTATCCTTAGCATGATATGTCAATTTACCAAAAGCAGCTCTCAAGTCAAAAATCATCAAATTTCCCTTCGAAAGCGATTTTTGCGTAGGAGCCTCCTTAATTAAGGAGAATTTATGAACCTATCCGTAAATGAAAA
>JBCCHO010000013.1:0-16892 GCA_039028715.1 Chlamydiota bacterium
CATCTGGACAACTTTGGCCCGTGTCCAGGCTACTACTACTTATCCCAAAAGGGATACGTAGATACGTTTGGTTCGCAAGCTACAGCATTCCGTCGAAAAGACCACATGCTTGTGAGCGAACTTTCAAATAATTATACACAAGGCGCACTTTCATCTCAATCCCCCAAACGGGATGAGGATTCCCTTGTGTCCTCTCTAATACCTGTGAGTGCAACGCATCAGCCGCAACCCGGGTCAAAGATCTAAAAACTGCTAGCCCGTATTTCTCACAAGCTCTGCTAAAAAGCTTAAGCAAGATGTTTTTCGAGATTTCTAATTGAGATCTTGCAGGGAATGGTTGTCACCATTTCCAAAAGAACTCCTTGGAACACTCGGAAAACAGAGGCTTCAAATTTTTCCAGAGCCTTGTGAGAAATGCGGGCTAAGGATCGCACATCGCTTCATTTTTAGCAAAAAATTCAAGAAAAATTAGGCACCAATTAAACAAAAAAACACGTTGATCAGATAGGAAACAGTTCGGAAAATATTTTCTACCTATTTTCCAGTAACATCTTTTGCAAGAGAAGAATCCGGTCATATACTCCTTCCGATTCAAAGTGAGAAAATCTCAGCGCATTTGGCGGACCCTTTTCGGATCATTTTTTCCTCGATCCTATCGGCCTGCGGATAGTAATCGAGGACAAAGCGCCCGAAAATGCTTACGCCAAATCACCGATCTTTTTTCATTTTGAGTCGTCTTCGGTATATATTACGCATCAGAACAACAAAGCCAACAACTCGTCAACAAGAAATACTCAATTTTATGGAAATTTCACATAAATCCAATCGAATCGTTTTCGCTTCTCATCTTCGCCAATGTGGACCTCATCCTGGCTCACCGTTCACCTTGCATATGCGCCTATCCTAAAAGTCGATGGCACGAAATAGAGAGCACTCACATGTATGAGGAATTGGTCATTTTTTATTTTAGGGATTGGATTTCTTTTTGGTGGAACTACAGCTTCATTGTTTTTTGTTACCATTGTTGTTGGAAGAGTGTTAGGGGATGTGATATTTTGGAAGAGCTTCTTCCTTAAGCAAGAAGCTGCTCTGGGATAAGATGAAGGTATTCGATCTCCTCTTTGAGATATGTTGTTGTCTGAAGTTCCTGCTCTGAAGGCAGTAGTTGATATGATTTTTGCTGGGTTTTTCGTTTGTCAAAGCATTTCTCCTTTTATACAAGGGGCTTTGCTGGAGTCTTTTGAAAAGAAGCATCTTAGGGTGGTTTAAACTGTAATTATAGCCATGGTAACTTGTTCCGATTTAGGGGTGAATAAATTGATATTCAACGAGTTTTACTCTCATTTTTTTTTGATTGATTTTTTTGGAGATCGATTTCGATGCTTGTCATAATCGTAGGGAAAAGCGTTTTTACAAGAATAACTGTTTTTGGGAAAGAAAACCTATTTACCATATTTAGATTAAGTAAAAAGATAGAGCACTGTAATGAATAACTACATCTGTCGCGCGTGTGGGTGCTATTGTACGAAATGTGATATAATAATTGCTAAGGAGATGACCTTTGGCACAAGAAAAGAATATGAGTACTTTTTGTGCCACAGGTGTAAATCTTTATCTATTAGAGAAGGTTTTGAAGCTCTTAATAATCTTTATGAGAATTATCCACACTTATGTGCAAAACTTACCTCTCCAACGTTTTTGGAAAAAATCTTGTTAAAATTTTTATTTTCCAAAAATCGATACTTGTCAATGTTTGGGTATAATTTATCCAACTCTTACCGATTATTGGCTTGCAAGTCTCTGTACCCAAGTTTTCTGGATAAGTCTAAAAAGATACTAGACGTTGGTTGTGGTAATGGAAGTTTTGTTTCCGACTTGCTCTCTTCTGGATTTAATGATGTGAGAGGAGTTGATCCGAATCTTGCTGACAACTCCTGCAATAAGAAGCTGAATTTGACAAGAAAGAGTATATTTCAAATATCTGGGGTATATGATTTGGTTATTTTTAACCATTCATTTGAGCATATGGATAATTTGAGTTCGATCTGCAAAAGGGTTGAGGAACTTTTATCTCCTGGAGGGATTTGTATCGTAAGAATTCCTAATGTTGACTCTCTTTCATTTCGCCTGTTCCGAGAAAATTGGGAGGGAATCCATGCTCCTTTCCATATTGTATTACCATCTAGAAAGGCAATAAAAAAGTTGTTTCTAGATGCAAATTTAGAGCATATAGAAGAAAGAAGTGAGCAGCCTTACCAGCTGTTTTTTTACAGTTTAAACAGGTTAATGAACATTGCTGACTTTGAAAAATTTGGAGCAAAAAGATTTTTTATGGAAAATTGCAGGAAAAGAACACCCCCTCTTTTTACAAGAAGAGAGTCTAAATTTTTGAAAATTCAAGCAAAAAAATTGAAGTGGCTGCAAATATCTGATTATACAGTACACTATTTTAAGAAATGTTGAAAAAGTTAAGAAGAAAATCTTTTATCTCAAGTTTAATAACTCTTTACCTCGTTTTCTACTCAGACTGGGGTAAAATGTACTTTTTTACAGAAATTAAGAAATTTGCAAACTTTAAGATTTATATATCTTACGCTATTTTGATCCCTTTTGTTTCATATTTTTTAATATCCCTTTTGTCTGATATTTGGAGCAGGAAAAAAGTATTGTTGATCTCTGCTTTTTTTATGTTAATGTCTACTTTTTTCATTAACTTTAATTTTCCATTATTGGGAACGTTATTTTTTGTTTTATCTCCTCTAACTTCTGTATCACAAGCTGGTTATTGTGACACTCATTTAAAAGAGTCAAGAGACCCAAATATAGTTAACACATTTTTTTTCCAGCCTCTTCCTTGGTTAATTCTTTATAAATTGTCAGATCAACTTAGTTTTTTTAAGATAACATTGTTATTAGGGGTAATAGGATTTTTGATTGCTTTTCTTTTTTCAGATCCCCACGACAAAGAGTTACGCTTTCCAAATGAAAATTCTGATAATTCTTCAAATAAATTTGGTGTTAAGGAAGTTGTAGAGAAGCATGGCTGGTTAATTTGCATATTAATTCCTCTATCCTTTTGGTTTGTTAATAGTGGATGGAGTTTGGCTTTTCTTAACTTAGAAGAGCATGTAAAAGCTCAAACAGCGCTTAAATATTCTTCTTTTAGTTTTGGAACTATGTTTTTGCTTGGAGTTTTTATAGCTAGATTAATTATTAGCTCAAGTGGTTTTATAGAAATAAAAGTTAAAGATAATATAAATGGGGGAATTAATGACAAACTTTATATAGTTCTTATTGTTACTTTGATCGCAATTATTTTCCTTATGATGGCTGATTCTTATTTATACGAGTTTTTCTTTTCCTTAAACTCCTCAAGAGAAACAATTACTAAAAGTTTGTCTTCTATGACAGCAATAGGGGGGATCTTAATTCCTGTTATTTATGCTCTTTTTGGCAGCAGGCTTGGATATCATTCCCTGGGGGTCGTATATGTATTGTTAGAGTTAACTCAGTCTTCTTCTGAGATTTTTGGAGTGAAGGTTATGGAATATTTCCCAGCTGTTAAAAATCCCTTCTTTTTAACATCTTCTGTTGTTAGTTTAAGTTTTGTGTCTTTTTTATTATCTTTATTTTTGCTGAGGCATAGAGATAATAAAATCAGAGGCTCTTTGTAGTTGTGTGGCTTAAAATCTTTTCTAGAGATTCTTTTTGAACTTGCATTGATAGTTTTTTGATAAAAGAGTCAAAAGCACAATAAGAATTTAATCTTGTTGGGGCATTTTTTATATCATATTCAGTCCAAAACGAGAAATTAGATTCATTGTACTGAATTTGGGCTTCTATCTTATCTAAAGCTTTTACAAATTTTGCTTCGTATGTTTCTTCTTGTTCATATTCTGCGTAGAGTTGCTTTATTTCTGTAGTAACTTCATCAGGAAGACAAGATAAGATTTTATTTATTGCCAATTTTTCGTGTAATTTTTTTTGTTCTTTCTTTTCAGTCGAATTATCAGTAATACAACAAGGAATATCTCCTGTAATTATTTCTGCGAGGTCATGCACAATCGCTATCTTTAAGGCTTTTTCTAGGGAAATTTTCTTATCTAGATATTTATGATAAACTAAGATCATTAGGGTTAGCCTCCAACAATGATCTGCAACGCTTTCTGTTTGCCCTTCAGAGGTTTTGCTTCTTCTTTTTTCAATCTTAAGTCTTTCAGCTAAGTGGATGAAGTTTAATATATTTTGCATAAATTCTTTACTGCTAAAAAATTGTTTTCAGTTACTTTTTTTTTCAATTTGTATTTATTTTTTAAAAGGCATTTAATTGGGTTTTTGCTATTAACATTAACCGTACAGAAGATGCAGTGAGCAGATTTATTTCTAGCTAGGTAATCAACTCTGTCATATAAAAGTGAACCATACCCTTTTCCTGAGTGTACTTCTGGATGGAATAATGCTAGAGTTTTTAGCTCAAAACTGTCTTTTAAATCAAACTCATCTTGTAATTCTGTTTTATATACTATAAATCCTATTGGATCATCGCAAATAAGCATTATTTCACAAGCTCTGTCCTCCCCTTTTTTTATTTTATCAATAGCCTTGTCTTGATTTCCGTATAAGCTGGCTATTCTATTTTTAAAAAATTTGCAAATAAGAGGAAAATAGAGATGGTTAAAGTCTTTAGATACTGTTATAAATGTTTCTGTTGATGTAGACATTTTTGACCCGGCCAGGGTTTTTGTAAATTTGGAGTTGGGTGTTTTTTTCATTCATTGAAAAATTTGTACTAGTTCTCCAATTTCCCCTAGCACACTCTTCTTTTATCTTTTTAAGAGAAACTTCTTCGGGTTTTCGCTCGATTTTTTAAAAGATATATGAATGATAGCAGAATAGGTGGTTTTTTTGCTTTTTAAAAGATTAATATAGATCTGAAAAAAAGAAATGGGGGAGGTTTTAGAGAGTTGACAAAGTCACAATTTCTATACACATAGGGAGAAAAAATGAGTTCAGAGTTACTTCTTAATCAATCTTATCGCCTACAGTCATCACAGAGCGGTGGGCAAGGTAATATTGCTTTAGTCATAAATGACAGCATAATAAACAGCCTCAATGTTCAAGAGAGTAAGTTGCATTTAGTAGCAAGGCGGCTTTTTCAGTCATTAAGTATAGTTGCTGGGTTTTCAGGCAGAATCCCTTTTATTGAAATGAACCTTAAGCTTGGTGGGGATAATAAGCCATACGGTGGAGCCTTAGCTTATGGGACCTGTGCATCTTTTGGGTATCTAGTTTCTTATTCTCTTTTAGAGATTGTAAACTCTCAAATGACTCCTCTTTCAAAAGAAGAAAAAGCTCTAAAGGAATCTCGTATTGGCCCTAGTATTAAAAAAGTGATCTTTATCTCTTCGATGATTCTGGGCTTCAGCACTCAAATTCCTTTTGCTTACATTGCTTATAAATATAATTCCCCTTCTTCTCTTAATCCTAAAGGGTTGTTAATGCCTATTATGGTTATTTCAATTGATTCTTGGGTATCTACTTATTCTGGATATATGGGATTAAAGACACTGAGGGAAGTAAAATCTCTTGATGCTTATGAAAAACAGCTTGCACGTGTAAGAGCTAAAATGGCTTCTCTCATCGAATGTAATCGACAACTTCTTGTATCGGCAAATCACGAAACACAAATAAATTTCATCGACTCTTATGAAAGAATAAAAGAAGTTGATGATATTTCAGATAGGGTGAAAAAATTATATGTATTGTTTACGAATAATGCCTCCGACCAAACCTTATCTCCTTCTCGTTGTGCTAAATATATAGACTGGACAGTGAAAGCATATGGATATTTATGCGCTATTAGTAATATTGGAACTTTGGGTTATATCGCGTGGCGTGGAACCAATGATTTAATGAGCAATAACGTTGCAAATGTTACGGTAACATCGCTCTATGTAGGAACTGCTCTTTATTTAAATGCTACAGCTATCCCTGCAACTGCTGTTAAGTTATTTAATCTTTTTAAAAACTTTTTGATGTGTAATTATAAGCCTACTTTGTCTGATAAGCTAACCCCAAAACTTTCTTTTTCACTTAAAGCTCTCGGACTTGTAACTGCTAGCTTGTCCTATGGCCCCGCAGTTGAAATAGTAAAAGGTTATTATGGAGATAAAGAGGGCTTGGATCTCTTTATGGAGGTAGTTCTTTCTTGTGCTACTATCTTTTTAGTGTCAATGGCCATATTTTCTATTACAAATCAAATACTTGAATATAAGATTGAAAGGATGGGAACGGAAGAAGAGAAAAAGCTAATAGCAGTCCATAAGAAAATGCTGAAGCTTGCTTCTGTTCTTGAATCAAGTCCTCTTATAGAGATAGCATTATTTTTGAAAATTTTACCTGAAAATATTTTTAATGAACTTATTAGTCAAACCGCGATTGCTATTTCAAATTTAGACTCTTACATTGAAAGCAGAAGCAGAAGAACAAGTAAGGATAGTATGTCTTTGCAAGATCGAGAATGAACTCTTTGATCTATGTTATTTTGAGTCGTGATTAGGGGGCTTTCCTTTTTTCATCCTCTTTTTTTGTTTGGTGAGCATGATAACCCAAGTTGTGTCTGATGATTGAAGCCATTTTCCTGAGAGAAGAAAAAACTCTTACTTCTGGAGCATAAAGAAGATTTTTGCTAGGTTATTTGAGCAATTTGTACATCATCTAGGTCAACTACTACTCTCCCTAAAGGAGGTGAATTTGTAGCTCCGAACTGGCCAGATTAAGTCTTTTTTAGAGACTGCGTTAGGAGAGAATACATAGGTATCCTGAGATGTTTTACCTCCTCCAGGTTTTGCTGGTTAGGTCAGTGTCGTTTGCAAACAAAACCGCTCCGCAACATTGACGAAGTGAGCATTACCGATGATAAGCCGACGAAGGTAACGATCATGCGAAGAGTAGAAGAGCTTTACAAGTGGGTTAGTCGCATGAGGAGGCGCTTCCCTAAGTTGGTCGATTCTCGGCTCATTAAAGGTTTTTATACCCTTTTAGGAATGGGAGCTTCTGCATCCTTTTTAGAAGAAAGATCGCTCGCCCATCTTAAACGGCTATTAATGACTCAGTTTCTGTTACAAAAGAAAATAGAAAAAAGCTATAGACGGCAAAAAAGTCAATTTCTCGTCAAGATTTTTTCAGTAGATAGCATTCTTTGCATTGCTGCTTTCTATCCCAAGCAAGAAAATACTCTAGCAGATCGAACGATTCTTAAGGTAGCTAGCCAAAAAGTACCAGCTCTTGTCAAGATCGTAAGCTCCTATTACCAATGGGAAGATCGCTCCCTTTCCTATACTTTCTCCTATGTAGAGCTAGAAAAGATGCGAGGCAAAAAGCTTGGTGTTTCTGAAGTCAAAGAACTAGAAAAGTATCTAAAGGCAGAGCTTCACCATTACCTAGTAGCACCTTCTATTTTTTGGCCTTACAATCACGAAGAAGCCTTTAAGCAGCTACTTATCCTAGCGAAGGAAATTTCCTCGAAGAAAGACTACCCCCAGGTAAGCATTCATTTCCAAAAACAGACGGCGGACGATTTAGAGTTTATCATCTATCTCGCTCGACCCAAAGCTAAGTCAGAAGCTATCACAGAGAGCTGCTTCCCCCCATCAGCGCACTGGGTTGCTCACATCAAACGAGAATTTGAAGCTCATATTCCGACACTCATCGAAGCTTTCTCCATCCGCATTCCGATTGAGAATTACAAAAAACGATCTGAGGTTAATCTATTGCGTGCTCGCGAGTTTATCGCCAAGCTCCTCGAAAGTGCCATCGGGATCTTTAGAGACTACAATGGCGGGCTATTCGAAACACAAAAAACAAGGTTTGAAGAGCTTTCAAGATTATTTTCCGGAAAAATCCCTAACTTTTCTGGCTTTGCTGAAGATCTGTTTTATGCCCTGATGCCGATTGAGGCGCAGATGTCATTGGACGACTTTGCCTTTGAGAAGCTGTTTGAAGGGTTTTCACAAATTTTGAACTCTAAGGCTCACTTTTTAAATCAACCTAACCCGCATGTAGCTATATTTAAGTCTCAGAACTTTGACAAGATCAATCCTTATCTTAAGCAAGCTAAAGACCTGCAAAAGCAAGAGAGAATGATAGCATTTGCAAATATTAAAGTTTGCTCAACTCATTATCTTTGCCTGATCACTAAAAAAAAGAACTTTTTAAAAACTTTTGGGATCAAGCAAGTTAAAGAAAATAACTCTACTCTAAAGCAGCGTGTTTTGCGGCTAGCTTTTCAAGCAGGGGAAATTCCCTCTCTTTGTAATTTCTATCTTTTTAGGGAAACACGCGGAAGAACTATTGCCAATTTTTTGTTCGAAGGACTGGTGCGCATAAGCCCTAAAGGCGAGATAAAATATACTGGTTGCAGTAAAGTTACTTTATCTGAAAACAAGACGCGTTATCTATTTAAGATTCGCAGGCATTATTGGTCAAATGGGCAAAAAGTCACTGCGTTTCAATACGAGAGCACATGGAAGAAAAATTTTTTCAAGGAAAAAGATTTAGATCTTTTTTATATTATTAAGAATGCAGATGCCATTAAAAATGGAGAAAAAACTATTCAGTCACTAGGCATAAAAGCATTGGCAGAGGATATCCTCCAAGTTGATCTAGAAAGGGAAGATCCTAATTTCTTGAGAAAACTCAAACATCCCATTTTTTTTCCTTCTTTAGGAGAAACTTTCGAAATAAGAGGTTTCAATGGCCCTTATTCCCTATGTAGAAAAATCGACCAAACACTTATCTTAGAAACAAACCCTTATTATTGGGATAAAGACAACACCTTTTTTAATAAAGTGATTATTTATTTTGAATGTTGTCCTAGAAAAATCCATTATTTATTTAAAAATAATAAGATAGATTGGATTGGAAATCCTTGTACTTATTGCGTTAAAGTTTCTAATGCCTTGACTAAGAGAGAAGTACCTTACCCACTACTTATTTATCTTAATACACGGGTTTTCCCTTTGTCTTCGACTTTAATTCGTCGTGCTCTTAGTTATGTGATTGATCGAGGCGTTATTGCCAAAAACATCTTTCCTGGCAATACTCAGCTTTATACTCCTCTTCCTCAGAACCTATCTTTTTGTACATCACCGTGCACTAATTACGATGTTCAGAAGGCAAAAAAGCTTTTTAAGCAAGGCATGGAAAACCTTGGCTTGACGAAGGAGACATTTCCTTCTTTAGAAATTAGCTCTTGCGATCAAGAAGGCCACCGTAAGCTCGCAAAATATTTACAAGAATCATGGCAAGATAACTTTGGAATACGAATTAGCCTAAATGTCCAAAGTTGGAATGTTTTTTACCAAAAATTTGACCAAGGAAATTTTCAAATAGGTGGGTTTTTTAAATGCTTACTTGATCTTGATCCGATTCTTTTTTTAGAAAGTTTCTCTCGAAAAAAAGGAAACTTCAGCCATTGGATGCATCAAGATTATACAGAGATTATTCGTTCGATAAAACAAACGGATTCATTAAAATTAAGAGCTCAGTACCTAGAAAAGGCTGAAAATTTTCTTGTTGCTCATATGCCAGTTATTCCCTTGCTTTCTCTTGTTTATTCTTATACCCATAAGATGGGGTTAAGAGATTACGTCATTGATCAAGCGGGTAGCATAGATTTCCGATATGCTTCTATTCAAAGTATGCCCAACGCAAATCGGGAAGGCCTCTCTGGTCAAAGCAAAGCCCTTTTAAACGAGAAGGATAAGAATGATACTGAACGCGATTAAGCACCCAAATAATTGGAAACTCTTCCTGCAAGATGCTTTCAGCTTCATTTAAAAGCTGTAATTTTCTTTGAGGATCGCTTTCACGTTTTAGCTGTTCAATAGTTTTTTGGTAATGAGAATGTTGCCATCTTGAAAAATTATTTTCTGAGGCTAGAAGATCAAGGCAAGCTAAGGGGTCATTGTAATCACTTGATAAGTAGTAGCCACCCATTTGGTAATTTCCGCTAATTAAATCTGCATAGAATGTATTCCATTCTTTGCCTTCTAAATTAACCTGGATTCCAAAAGCAGTTTGCCATACTTCCTGTAAATACTCCGCGAAATTTGTATGGCTCGCCTGCTTGCAAAAGCTGAGTTTTAAAGGAGGAAACGTATCTTTCGTCAAACTGAGGGCTTCCATTCCTTGTTTAAACAGTTTTTGTCCATCTGGAACAGAATCATCTGAAAGATTCACAACACGAGAGTTATGGGGAGTAGGTGTAAAAAGAGGGGAATCTCCTGTAAATATGTGCTTAGCTATTTCATCTCGATTAATAACACAACTAAGAGCACGTCGAATAAGTCGAGAGGACAGCGCAGGATGTTTTGTATTAAGATAGATCCAAAAAGGGTAAATAACATCTGCGCCCTTGAAGAAATTTCCTTTGTCGACCTCTGACGAGATAATATCTGAAGAAAGCCAGCTAAAAGGATCGCCGATCCAATCAATCTCCCCTTGCTCATAAAGAGAAAGAGCAGTCATGCCATCTCGAATCATAGAGATTTTAACTCTATTAATAGAGGTACGCGCATGATCCCAAAAAAATGAATTTGATTCTAGTTCCAAATAGCTATCTTTTCTTCTTTGCACTACCTTGTAGGGGCCATTAAAAACAACTTCATCCCTATCTTTCTTAAAAGGAGCAAAAAGACATAAAGACAAAAGACCTAAGAAGTTTGATGCAGGATGATTGAGCTCAACAAATAGGGTGTAATCATCAAGAGCTTTCACCCCTATTTCATTTAAGGAAACTTTCCCTTTTTTCGCGTTTTCTGCGTTTTTGATTGAGTAAAAAAGATGGGCTTTAAGGCAGTTAGAATTAGGAGCAAGAGCTTCTTTCCAACACCTTTCGTAGTCAGCGGCAATTACTGCATCTCCGTTAGAGTATGTATTTGGGCGCAAAGTGAATGTATAACGAGTCTGACAAGAAGAAATATCTACCTTCTCCGCTCCAGCAAGCTCATACTTTCCTTCTAAGTTTAAGCGTGTCAGACCTTCGAATAACCACTTTCCAAGTGCGATCCCTCTACCAGCTGAAGAAAGACTTTGTGGATTTAGCGCGGGTACATCTCCCGCAACAAAGTTTAATCTGAGAGTTTTTCGATTAGCATCTTTTAAACATTGATGAGCATCAGTTTTGGATTTCTTCATACAACTCCCTAAAAAGGCCAAATTAAGCAAAGAGATTACCAACCAGGATAAATAATATCTAGATTTTTTTTTCATATCTATAATCGGTAGTTAGAATGATTAACAAAATAATTTACAATTCACTGCTATAACTTTTACTGATCAATATGACTATACCTCTTTTGATTGGGCTACCATAAAGAACCGTTTACTTAACTTTCAAGAGGCTATCCCACTCAACAATTTTTCAGTCTTTTTTGCTCATTTCGGGGCGATCACTTTCGCCCTTATCTTATTGATAATGTGGGAAAGTGATCGTCCCGAAATGAGCAAAAAATTCAAGAAAACTCGAAAACCCAAGTTGTGTCTGAACTACCATCAGACACAACTTGGGTTAAAAATTCAAGAAAACTCAAAAAATTGTTTAGCGGGTTAGGTTCATACTCCCACCATCATTTACATAAAAGCTGATCTTTTTCGTATGATTATTGGCTTCCTTATGGGCCTAAAAATCTGATGTGCCTTACGCCTAACTACATTCGTGACTTGTGGGTAAAGATTGGGTTTTCCACACAACTTGGGGTTAAAGTAGTCAACCGAGAGATTTAACCTACTCTCAAAATCACAGCCCATTTATCATTGGCGCTCAGATTAACTGGCCTTTTCTCCAGTGAGTGCTTATAAATTTTTTGAGAACATATTAGAGGCTCTTGTAAAGGTCTCAAGCTTTGCTGGAAACTGGTGAGCAATGTGAGCTAGTCAAAGGGGCTTATTTTTTCTTAACCCAAGTTCACCCCCAAGCCCATGCCCAATGATAGTTCAGATCAATTTTCTGGTTTTTCACCTGTTTAAGGCTTGAATTTTCAGCATACTTGAATAAAGTAGGTGAAAATCAAGGCTTAGGTAGGTGGAAAAAAATTTTAGGTGAATCGTTATCAGACGCAGGCTTAGGTTTAAACTTGTCGGAGATGCGAGAAAAAGGAATGAATATGTACACGATAGAAGATATCCGCAATATTGCAATTGTAGCTCACATTGACCACGGAAAAACAACTCTGCTCGACTGCATGCTCAACTATGCTAAAGTTTTCCGCGAAAACGAAGAGGTTGCAGAAAGAGTCATGGACTCAAATGAGCTCGAAAAAGAACGCGGGATCACGATTTTTTCCAAGCATACAAGTCTTTTTGTCGATGGCTATAAGATCAATGTGATCGATACTCCAGGGCATGCAGATTTTTCTGGAGAGGTAGAACGCGTGTTGGGAATGGTCAACTCTGTGCTGCTGATTATCGATGCGCAGGAAGGCCCAATGCCGCAAACCCGCTTTGTGTTGGCCCAAGCGTTGAAAATGGGACTTCAGCCAATCGTCGTTCTCAATAAAATCGATCGCCCTCATGCCGATCCAGACAATGCGCTCAACCGTACATTCGACCTATTTGTCGAGCTCGGCGCTTCGGATGCCCAGTTGGACTTTGCTTATTGCTATGCATCTGCGCTCAAGGGGTATGCTTTCTTGCACTTGGGAGATCCAAAAAAAGATATGAAGCCGTTGTTCGACCTTATTGTGCAAAAAGTTCCCCATCCCCCCGGCAATCCAGAGCTTTCTTTTCTCATGCAGGCCAGCACGGTTTCACATAGTGATTACTTGGGAAGGCAAGCAACTGGCCGGATCTTAGAAGGTGTCATCAGAAAAGGAGACTCTTTTGTGTTGATAGAAAAAAATGGGCACCCCACGACCCATAAGGTCACGCGGATTGATGGCTATTTCGGTTTAACAAAAGTAGAGCTCGAAGAAGCCGCAGCGGGTGATATTGTGAGTATTTCTGGGGCTAGCGATGTGATGATTGGTGATACGCTGTGTGATCCTAAAGAAGTGAGACAGCTCCCTCCAATTGAACTCGGGCTTCCAACGCTTTCGGTCGAAATTTCTGTCAACTCTGGCCCCTTTGTTGGGCAGAGTGGAAAGCTGGTGACGATGAACAAAATCCGCGAGCGGCTGCTGTATGAAAAAAAATCGAATATTTCGCTCGATGTCGAAGAAGTTGCTGGCCGAGAAGAAACGATCCGCGTCGCTGGTCGAGGAGAGCTGCACCTTTCGATTCTCATTGAAGCAATGCGGCGCGAGGGATATGAGTTTCTCGTGTCTAAGCCGAAAGTCATTTTGAAGGAGGGCCAGGAGCCGATTGAGCACGTTCATATTGAGGTGCCTGAGGAGTTTTCTGGAACGATCATCCAAGAATTGAACCGGCGTAAGGGGGAGATGCAGAGCTTGGAGACCAATGAGCATAAAATCACGACGATAGAGTTTTTGCTGCCGACGCGTAGCTTGATCGGTTACAGGAATGAGTTTCTCACCACGACGAGGGGACTCGGTATTCTGACGTCTATTTTCGATCATTACAGTGCTCATAAGGGAGACATTCCAGGAAGAAAAAATGGAGTGCTCATCTCGATGAACCAGGGGAAGGCAACGGCGTATGCCTGCTTTCAGCTGCAAAGTCGAGGTGCTTTGTTTATCGAGCCATTAGAAGAGGTTTATGAGGGAATGATTGTTGGTGAAAATAATCGGGACAATGATTTAGTCGTCAACATCACACGCGAAAAGCAACTCACCAATGTTCGGTCTTCTAAAGCAGATGAGCACTTGGTTCTCGCGCCAAAACAACACTTAACACTAGAGCGCGCCATTGATTATATCCAAGATGATGAGTGCGTCGAAGTGACCCCAGATAGTATCCGCATCCGCAAAAAGATGCTCAAAGAGCACGAGAGAAAATCCCGCAAGTGATGTTTCTGACTGAGAGCGATAACTCGACTTAATCCAAGTTTGCCACTTGTAGTGTCGAATTTTTGAAGTGTCACTGATTAAAAATCCCTTTCTCATCAGAATCCTGAATCTCAATAATTTCGTTGCGTTCGAAAAGGCTACCAACAGTTTTATCCCAGTTCGTCATAAAAATTTTCCAGGTCACTTTCAATATTTTGTCTTTTGTGCGATTCAAAGGTGATTTTGGATCCGGATTTTGAAATCTTTTTTCCGATGTCTCGATCTGTTTCATCATGCTATCTAAGAAAGCTTTATGCTCTTCAAAAGCTTGCCCAACTTTGCTTAAAAAAATTGAACATTTTACGTTTATGTCTTCAAAAGAATAGCAATATTTATCGTCAATAGTTTGAATATATCTTTGGTCTTGTGCTATAAGGTTTAAGCTTTTGTTTAGTTCTTTTTTGCGTTTGTTGACGTATTCTTTTTCCTTGATTCCATTTTCTAAGTTTGCTGCGCCAAGCCCAATATTAGTACCTCCTATAGCACCATAAGCGGCCGCTCCAGCAAGTCCGATACCACCGCTAAAAATCCCCAATCCAATAACACTAACCCCAGCAATAACATTGACAGTTCCTAAAGCTTTCCTTGCGTTACTATGATCATTTTTTTTTAATTTTTCTTTCTTTGCACTAATGTTCTCATATGCTTCTTTTTCTTTTTCTCTATACTTACTACAGTCATCTTTGCACGAAGAAACCTCATGTTTTAATAAAATTAAACTTCGTTGAGCTATTTTTTGTTCTTTTTTTATATTAGTTAGATATTTCTGCGTATCTTCAATAGAACTCTTTATATCAGAGCTAAGGTCTATCAAAGAAAGACAAAAGTCAGCTATAGTTGAATTACTAGAAGTTTCTTCTTTTATGATAAAGTTGTAATCTTGAATTTTGTTATTTAAAACGCGTATTCTAGAAATATAGGCGAAAACTTTTTCTTCAAGGGTCAAAAACTGAGTACTTAAAAACTCAATTTGCTTACAAACCTTGTCACATTGTTGTCTCAATGGCTGATAAGCTATCTGATGAGCTTGAACACCTGATCTATAACGTATTAGTTTTTCTGTTATGGAGCTATGGTTTCCATAAAATAATGTAAGAGCATTATTTGCAGACTGATAAGAGTTAACCGAATGTACTGGCCAGGTCATTATGTTCTCCTTTGAGGCTCTTGTAAAATTCCATTCTAAGTCAAAGCCATCTAACTTTGCGACGGTAAGCGATTTTTGCAAGAGCTTGGTTTAAATGTTTGAGATGAACCTTTCTCGATAAATAATTTTTTAACCCAAGTTGGGCAAAAAACGTATCGTAGAAAAAAAAGTTTAATGGCGATGTAAAAAAATGTAAATATTTTTTTACCTACCAGAGAGGCTCCTCGCGCAAAAATCGCTTTCGAAGGGAAATTTGATGATTTTGACTTGAGAACTACTTTTTGTAAATTGACATATCCTGCTAAGGATAAGCAACTTAAAAAAATTAGTTCTCAAGGACAAAAGCGCGAATTTCACTCGAAATGGAATTTTGCGCGAGGAGCCTCCAGAGGCTTGAATTTTTAACATATAGGTGAAAATTCAAGCCTCTGGTAGGTAAAGAAAGAGAGTTTTAGATGAGCGATCATCAGACGCGGGCTTGGGTTTAAACAGCTGGATCTTTGACGCAGCGGGTTTAAAGTCAACTACTCAATACCCTTTAAGATTTGCGGTAGTTTTTTTTTAACTTGTGCTGCAATTGGCCTATTTTTTGGGTTTCGAAGGGTGCACTCTAAAATAAGCGTTTTCAGTTCCGAATTTTTTAACTTCTGGTCTTCTTTAATACAATTTTGTACACTAACCCAATATTTTTCGGCGGAGACTTTTTTTTCTTTGTCGGCGTTATTTACAATTTTTTTCGCGGCTAGTATCGCATATTGATCAAATTTTTTTCTGGATTCGGAAGAACAAAACGCTTCAAAAAGCATAAGCCCGAATGCATAAATATCTCGAGGTTGACTTACATGGTCTTCTAATGCAAGAGTTTCAGGAGATGCATACTTAAAACTGCCCTCAAATCTGTTTCTCCATGTTTCTTTATTGCCGGCTTTCAATGCACAACCAAAATCGCCTAGACCTATTTTTAAGTTTTCATTTTCCTCTTCCTTGTGACAAAAAATGTTTTCTGGCTTGAGATCTCTATGAACATACCCTAATTCATGTAGCTTCTCTAATGCCTCTATAGTTTTTTGAAAAATAGGAAGAAGTTCCTTACTATTATCTTTGTTCCCTATAAAATCCAGAAGCGTCCCCTTGTTATAAAATGGCATAATCGCAACTTCTGTATATTCTTTTCCTATTTGTCCCATGTTGGTTTTAACTTTGCCATAAGTTCTATAAACATATAAATCTGGAAATTTATCCGGATTGGATTTTAAAACCTCTTTTTGAATTTTATATTCAACGCCTGGGAGTCTGCTACTTTTGACTTCTAAATAGGCTATACTTTTGATAGTTTTTTTTCAATATTAAATAGCCTTCCTTTAAAAACGTTTTTACTTGATCCTTTTGCGAATAAACTATTTTTGTAAATAACAAATAAGCATCTAGATAAAACATTAATTTTGTAAGCTAATTTATTTATTTGGATATCTTTTTCATTTCGATTTAAATTAAAAGCATACGCTTTATTATCCACTTGATTTAAATGAAAGTTTGTTATTTTCTCGTTTGTTAGTTGCTCGTTTTCTAGTTCTTCATTTTTTAATTTATATCCGTCGTTTTCTCTAACTTTTTTTATATGATTGTAAATTAATTTACAGGATTTATAATTTTCAAAACCGATTGCTTCCAATATAAATTTTTTTTCTAGAGCTTCGTTTAAATTATCTTTTGAAGAACTTATAAATTTTATTAATCCA
>JBCCHO010000014.1:0-16289 GCA_039028715.1 Chlamydiota bacterium
ATCCGCCGTCTTGTTGAAGTGGGTTCCGTTCAGTTTAAACCCAAGTTGTGTGAACCTATCCGTAAATGAAAATCTTCTTGCTTTTCACTCTTTCTGCATCTTTTCTGGAAGCTGATTTGTTACCCTTGTCTCATGGACAATGTGTACAAATCAGCTTCCAAAAATTTGCTAGAAACCTGGTAAAAACCAAAAACATTTTCATTTACGGATAGGTTCGTCTGATAATTGATCTGAGCAATTATCAGACACAACTTGGGTTTAAACAAAAAATCGTTCAGTCGGGGGTTGAGAGGAAAAAGCAGGCAATTTATACTTTTTAACATGGGACCGTTAACCCGGTTTTTCCAGAGCCTTGTGAGAAACCCGGGGTTGCCGCTTTTAGTGAGAGAATACGGAAAAGCTCAGGTTCCAATATTGCTAAAATAGGCAACAGCCCATTCTTTTTTTATGAATCAGTCAGACTGGATAGGTCAAAAAATGAATTCTCGCAGCTTTGGAACTCATGATGGAAGTTTTCATGCAGATGAAGTGACGGCTTGTGGCCTTTTGCTGTTATTCAACTTGATCGATCGCAAGCGCATTGTGCGCACCCGCGACCAAAAAAAACTCGTGCAATGCGAATATGTCTGTGACGTTGGGGGGCTTTACGACCCGAATCAAAAGCGGTTCGATCACCATCAATCGAGTTATCAAGGAGATTTGAGTAGCGCTGGAATGATTTTGAAAGACTTAGCGGATCGGAAGGTGATCTCGCCCTCTATTTATCACTATTTTAACCGCTCTTTAGTTGCCGGAATCGACGCCGTTGATACAGGGCAGTCGCCACCGGTCATTGGCCATTGCAGTTTTTCAGGTGTAGTTGCCAACTTTGTTCCCGCTAGATATGACGCCAGTGATAAGGAAATGGAGGCGGCCTTTTATGTAGCACTCGATTTTGTTTGCGGCCATCTGACGCGGTTGTTAGAAAAATTTGACTATATTGAAGAGTGTCGCGAAGAAATCGGCAAGGAAATGGCTAAAAATCAAGAAGTGCTTATTTTTGAGCGCTCAATGCCTTGGATTGAGGCTTTCTTTGAGCTCGGTGGAGTAGATCATCCAGCTCAATTCGTCGTGATGCCAGCGGGAAGTCAATGGAAACTGCGCGGAATTCCCCCTAGTTATGACAAGCGGATGCAAGTAAGAACTCCGTTGCCGAGTGAGTGGGCGGGCTTGCTCGATGACGAGCTAAAGAAAAAAACAAAAATTTCCGGGGCTGTTTTTTGTCATAAAGGGCGATTTATTTCGATCTGGCAGACAAAAGAAGATGCTTTGCAAGCGCTTGATTACGTGTTACAACAGGAAACGTTGTGAAAACAGTTTTTGAACAGATTATCGATGGCAATTTGCCAAGTGACAAAGTCTTTGAAAGTGACGCGATTCTCGTCATTAAGGATATTCAACCTCAAGCTCCCGTTCATCTTTTGCTGTTGCCAAAAAAGCACTGGGAAAACCTACAAGCTGTTCCCAAGCTGGAGTTGCCAACCTTGATTGGCGAGATTGCCGCAGTTGCGCAACAACTGGCTGAAAAATTTAAGATTGCCGATAATTACCGGCTACTCACTAATAATGGAAGCAAGGCAGGCCAGACGGTTTTTCACTTGCATTTCCATCTAATTGGAGGGCGGGAACTCGGCGGTATGGCATAAAAGGAGAAGCAAAGATGCGCGATGCTACATTTTTAGGACTCTCGCGGGCTAACAACCGCAATGCGGCAACCGTACAACAAAGGCTAGTTTTGGCCAATCAGGTGGAAAACAGGCAACGGAGCTGTTGGTCGAGCGAAAAAATCAAGTGTTTGATTTGCAGCTGCTGTATTTTCTCTTTAATTGGAGCCTTCATTTATTTTGGCTGCAAGTCACATCACTATTGTTTGCCGGCTTGTGATGAAGAGGATAAGAGCTATTCCAATCTATTTGGTTCAGTCGCATAGCTATGAGACAAAAGGTTGCGGCATTGATTATCGCAGCGCTTTATTTTTGCACGTTAATTGCCGATGAAAACAAAGCACTTGAGCGAATTACAGCCCAATTGCTCGTGCGCGACCATCAGGCAGCGCTAAAAGAATGTCAGGTAGCTTTAAAGCGCTATGCCGACTCGCGCGCACTTCAGCGGGCTTTAATTCAGGTGCTTGGCCACCAGGGGAAAGAAGAGCATGCGCTTAAGTACTGGAAAAGTTGGCGCTTTTCACCGAAAGAAAGTGATCTTATCGAATCGATCGCATGGGGAATTTTAGAGCAATCTGACGAGTCATCGGAATTGATGATTCCCTTTGCTGCGCTCTTAAGTGCGGCAGCGACAAATGACGTCCGCGTTGTTGCCATGCTAGGTAAGCAGCTAACATCGCCAAATGCCTTTTTGCGCAGCGTAGCGGCAAAAATCGCTGCGAATTACTGGGATCCTGGACTGATTGAGCATTTAAAAACAATGCTCAAAGAAGAGCAGGTGTGGTTTGTTCGGCTCGAAGTGATTGGCGCGCTTGGTGCTATGGAGGTCAAAGAGGCAAAAGAAGCGCTCGAAAAAATTGCAATTTCGACCCGCTCTTCGCCGCAAGAAAAAGTGGCTGCGATTGGCGCATTGCTGTCGATCTATGAAACTGTCGGCGCGCGCGAGTTTGATCAACTTTTTCATTCAAAATGGGCCGGACTGCGTCAGCTCGCTTGTGATATCGTCGCTCATCTCGATTGGAAAGAAAAGCGCTTTGCAATAGAAGTGCTGCTTGGAGACTCTTCATCTGACGTTCGGATTGCAGCGCTAAATACTCTTTACCTGCTCGGCCTAAACGAGCTCGATGCTAAAACGCTTGAAAAGATCAAGGCATTAATTGCCGATCCAAATCCTTTTGTTGCGATCACAGCGAGTTGGATTGTTTTGCGGTTCGATCCCGCAGTAGCGCTTGCCTACTTGCGCAGACAGCTTAGTGTTGGTGACGACGCGGTGCGGCGCTTTGCCGCTTTTGCCGTGGCCCACGGTGGCGCAGCGGGGCTACCTTTAGCGCAAAAAGCGTTGAAGACGAGCCTCGATCCCTTTGTCCGAATCAACATCGCCTTAGGACTAGCCGAATACGGCCAGCAGCAGCAAGCGGCTTGCAACGAGATCTACACCTTTTTAACCCTTCACAGTCAGCGCATCATGTGGGAAGACAGCCCAAACCCACTGTTTAAATCACTTGGGCCGACGAAGCTTTATCACATAGCTCAAATTCCGAGCTATCCCTTGACAGTCGATCAGTTGACTCGACTAGAAATGTTTACGTTGCTGGCAACTTTAGGCGATGATCGAGCCGAAGCAGCGCTGCGCAGTTTCTTATCGCGGCCACTTTTGGGTGTTACTTACGCCGCTGCTAATGCGCTTGTTGAAGAAGGAGGAGAAGAAACGTTTACAGTGCTCCGCCGCCTTCTCAACGATGACTGCGCACTGATTCGCGTCCAAGCGGCGCTTGTTCTCGCTCTTACAGAGCGCGAGCAAGCGGCGATCGACACATTGCAAGACGCTTATGCGGCTATGGATCGCGACATGAAAATCAATATTTTGGGCGCATTGGGACATATCGGTAGCTGTAACTCAATTCCCTTTTTACTCGAGCGGTTAGAAGAACCTTATCAGGTTTTAAAGGTCGTTGCTGCTGCTGCTTTGGTTCAATGTCTGTATCATTAACCCCCATTGCTGATCTCAAAATACGGATTACAACCCTCAACTACCAAGGTAGTTCGGCCGCCTTGCGGTATTCAGTGACGCGAGTTTCAAAAAAGTTTTTCTCTTTGCCTAGATCCATCACCTCAGACATCCAGGGAAACGGGGTTTTTGTTTGATTGTACAGGCGCTTAAGACCAATTCTTTCGAGTCGGCGGTCGGTGATGTACTCGGTGTAATTGCGGAACATAGGTGCTGAAAGACCGAGAATTCCCTTTGGCAAACAGTCTGCGGCGTAGTCTACCTCTAATTCAACAGCTTCTTTGATTTTTTCTATAATATGCTCTTGGAAAGCAGGGGTCCAAAGATCGGGATTTTCCTCTTTAATGCCATTGATTAAGTCGATTCCAAAGTTAAGATGGATCGTTTCATCGCGTAAAATGTATTGGAATTGCTCGCCGATTCCAGTCATTTTGTTTTGTCGGTGCAGAGATAAAATCATCGCAAAGCCACTGTAGAAGAAAATGCCTTCTAAAATGATGTAGTAACCGATGAGATTTTCGAGAAATTTTTGCGCTCCTTCGAACGTTGCAGTCGAAAAGTGCTCTTGCATCATATCTTCAGTAAGTTGCATTTCAAACTTGTCTTTTCCCTTGATCGAGTTGATTTCATTGTACATATTGAAGATTTCACCTTCATCTAGGTTGAGCGATTCGACGATGTAATGAAAAGTGTGGGTATGAATGGCCTCTTCAAAGGCTTGGCGAAGCAGGTATTGACGGCACTCGGGATTTGTGACGTGTTTATAAATGGCCAGGACAATGTTATTGGCCACTAAGCTTTCTGCCGTACTGAAAAAACCGAGGTTCCGCATAATGACAAGCCGCTCTCCTTCAGAAAGTCGGTTTGACTTCCACAGTTCGATGTCTTTGGCCATCGGCACCTCTGTTGGCATCCAGTGATTAGCGCAGCCATTGAGGTAGTGCTCCCAAGCCCATTTATATTTCAGCGGCATCAGTTGATTGACGTCAACGACTGTGCAATTGATCAACCGTTTTTGGTTGCGCCGGACGCGTTTTTGTTTGGCATCGCCATCTGGTTGATCTAAGACAGTGGCTTCTTCTTCAAAATCTAACATTCTAGAAAGTCTCCTTTATTTGAAACCCAAGTTGTGTGGTATAGTTGCTCAGATAAATGTTCTGTTTTTTTACCTGTCTAACGGCTCGAATTTCCACCTACTTTATTCAAGTATGATGAAAATTCGAGCCGTTAGACAGGTAAAAAAACAGAACATTTATCTAAACCACCATCAGACGTGGGCTTGGGTTTTGACAGGGTTCAAACGGTTGTTTCCACCTGTTTGGGTTTGAGTGCGTACCTCTACTGACAACTTTCGCATCCTTCGTCGAGATTGCAGGCGGGCGCTGCTTCTGTGCGGTCAACTTTGATGCGGGCTGAAGGGGACTCGCTTTTCATCCAGCGCGGTTGGAGGCCGCGTTTATTGATATCAAGCGATGATTTTTCTACTTGGGTCGCTCCCAAAGTGCGGCAATAATAGCTCGTTTTAAGCCCTTTTGTATGAGCGAGAAAATACATTTGATCGAGTTTTTTTCCACTCGGTTCTGCGAGGTAGAGATTGAGCGATTGGCCCTGATCAATCCACTTTTGTCTACGGCTGGCGCATTCGATGATCCATTCGGGAGAAATCTCAAAAGCTGTTGGGAACAGTTTCTTGACTTCTTCGGGGATTCGCTCAATTTCGAGAATCGAGCCGTCGAAGTATTTGAGATCATCGACCATTTGATCGTCCCAAAGATCAAGCGCTTTGAGTTTAGCAACGAGGTAGGGATTGCAGACGGTGAATTCACCTGACAAATTGGATTTCACGTAAATATTTTTGTAATTTGGTTCGATAGAAGCGCTAACACCGACAATATTGGCGATGGTTGCCGTCGGTGCTAAGGCTAGAACATTGCTGTTTCTCATCCCCCAGCGTTTGATCGACGTGCGCACCTTTTCCCAATCCATTGTCATTGACCGGTCCATTTCGACTTTTTCGCCGCGCTCTTGTTCGAGTAAATCAATCGTATCGATGGGAAGTAGCCCTCGCTCCCATTTTGAGCCTTTATAGCTGGAATAGGGGTTGCGCTCTTTAGCGAGTTCACTTGAAGCTAGAATTGCGTGATAAGCGATCATTTCGGTGCTGCGATCGGCAAAAAGAACAGCCTCGTGGCTGGCATAACTGATGCCGAGCTGATGCAAGGCGTACTGGAATCCCATCGTTCCAAGGCCAATTGGCCGGTGGCTAAGATTCGATTGGCGAGCTTCTGGGATGGGGTAAAAGTTGATATCGATGACGTTATCGAGCATCCGCACAGCAGTTGTTACGGTTTTAGCGAGTTTTTTTTGATCAATCCCATCTTCGGTCAAATGGTTGATGAGGTTGATCGAGCCAAGGTTGCAGACGGCGACTTCGTCTTTCGATGTGTTCAATAAAATCTCTGTGCAGAGATTAGAACTGTGGATAACACCGGCGTGATCTTGGGGGGATCGGATATTTGATGGATCTTTGAAGGTAATCCAGGGGTGGCCTGTTTCAAACAGCATACTCAGCATTTTCCGCCACAACTGGACTGCTTCAACCCGCTTAAACAGGCGCATTTCGCCGCGCTCGGCCATCTTTTCATACTCGACGTAGCGCTCGGCAAATTTTTTGCCATATAGGTCGTGCAAGTCGGGCACTTCTTCAGGGCTAAATAAAGTCCACGAGCTATTTTCTTTGACCCGCTTCATGAATAAATCGGGGACCCAGTTTGCCGTATTCATGTCGTGGGTGCGTCGCCGCTCATCACCAGTATTTTTTCGCAGCTCTAAAAAATCTTCGATGTCGAGATGCCATGTTTCAAGATAAGCGCACATGGCTCCTTTTCGCTTCCCACCCTGATTCACGGCAACAGCGGTGTCGTTGGCAATTTTCAAAAAGGGGATCACTCCTTGGCTTTCGCCATTTGTTCCCTTAATATGAGCGCCAGTTGCTCGAACATACGTCCAGTCATCGCCGATACCGCCAGCTCGTTTTGACAACTGGGCATTGTCAGAGTAGAGTTTAAAGATGCCATCCAAGTCATCCGTGACTGTGAGGAGGTAACAAGAGCTAAGTTGCGGTTTTTTTGTTCCTGAGTTGAATAAAGTTGGCGTACTGGAGACGTAATCGAACTGAGAGAGGATGTGGTAGAATTCAATGGCTTTGGCATTTTTTTCCTGCTCGCGCAAAGAAAGACCCATAGCGACGCGCATCCAAAATATTTGGGGCGTTTCAAGTCGGACTTTCTTTTCGTGAATGAAGTAGCGGTCATAAAGAGTTTGCAGCCCTAAGTACTCAAAAAGGCCATCGCGCTTGAGATCAATAGCGGTGCTTAAGCTGTCTAAATCGAACGACGCGAGTTCTGGTGTCAATTGGTCTAGCTCAATTCCCTGCTGAATATAGGCTTTAAACGCCTTTTGATGAGCAGTTTCTAGTTGAGGATCAGTGGCTTCAATGCCGATGGCTTCGCGATAGATTTTATCGAGGAGAAATCGAGCTGTAATCGTCGCAAAGCCGGGATCTTGTTCGATTTTTGCTTTTGTTGTCATAATCAGCGCTTGATCGATTTCAGCTGCTGTCATGCCCTCATAAAAATTTAGCGTTGCCTGTTCGAGGATTGCTTCGGCAGAAGTCAGTGATTCAAATCCGTGGCAAGCGTGGTCAATTTTATCTAAAAGCTCTGATTCGGTGATCGTTTTGGCTGTGCCAGCCTCATCTTTATAGTGGAAAGAGCGCTCGCCCTGCTTGGCTTTTCGCTTGACTTTTTTTTCCACTGACTGGGGCTTTGGTTGTTCTTCTTTGGCCTTTTTTTGGCGTTGGATTTCTTTTTCAGCGCGGTGTAAAATATACTCTTTAGCAAGAGAAAAGTGACCGGTTTCCATCAAAGCTGTTTCGATAAAATCGCCGATGTGGTCGAGGTGAAGCGCTGTCCCTGTAGCGGCGAGCGCTTTAGCGTGCTGAATCACTTTTTCAGTCGCAGCATTGACGTCGGCGATCACACTTTCTGGGGAAGTGGAGCTTGCGGCAATTTTTTTATGAAGGCGGAAGATTTTTTCGATAGACGTCGAAATTTTCATTGGATTAAATCGAACGGACTGACCTTCTTTATGGCGGTAGATTTTGAGTTGGCGCGGATCGTCTTTGCGGACTTCTTTGTGTTTATCGCGATAAATGATGTAATCGCGCGCGACGTCGTGGTGCCCTTTTTTCATCAAGATCACCTCAACAAGGTCTTGAATGCCTTCCACGGTAAGCGAGACATTTTTTGCTGCGAGTTGTAGCGCTTCGCTGACGACATCTGCAGTCGTATCTTTTACTGCATGCGCAATCTCATCTGGTAGCGCTCCCGGCTGATCGATTTTTCTCGTGTCGCGAAAAGCGGCTTCTAGAGCCGCGCGAATCCGCTCGCGGTGAAAAGGAACAATAGCGCCGCTTCTTTTAACAACGGTAAATTGATTTTCTCCAGCAGCCGAGTTAGCTGCTATAATTTCTTGAGTTGAAAATTGATGAGAAGAAGAGGTGCGGAGCTGGTCTTGATTGGCATCATGTGTCATGACTGTTTTGTTCCTTTGGGTTAAAACCTAAAATTACTATATGTTGTATTGGTTAAGCTCTAAAAACCACTATATATTGTAGGTACGATCAAAAAGTCTACACAAAAATCGATCAAAACTCAAAAAAAAAAGAAAAAATATTGGCCCGCATTTTGAGCAAGAATGAAAAATGCGGGATAATAGACGCGTTTCTTTATTTTTTTTGTTTTGGTACCATGGAGTTTTGAGGATTACTTCAGGTAGTCATGAAGCAATTTTACTTGATTCCCAACGTCATTACCGCTTTTGCGCTGTCCTGCGGTTTGTTTGTGATTTTTAAAGTCAATCTTTCAGAACCTGGAAGCAGCGTTTACGAGCTTCTTTACTCTTCTGTCTTACTTCTTTTATTGGCCGCCTTTGCCGATTTGCTCGATGGCGCTGTGGCGCGCATGATCCGCGCTGAAAGCGAGTTTGGGTCAATGTTCGATTCGTTGGCCGATGCGATTTCATTTGGAGTAGCGCCTTCGGTGCTTTTCCTAAAGAGTTTGACGCTTGAGCAAGGATCAGGGCTTTCTTTTTTTGCAGTTGTCGGGGCGATGGTTTACGCGATCTGCGGGATTCTTCGTTTAGTAAGATTCAATGTTCAAATGCATGCTGTGCGCGCTGATAAGCAGGCGCTTTTGATTTACCAAAAGAACTTTACTGGTCTGCCAATTCCAGCTAGCGCTGCAGGCGCAATTTCGATTAACCTTTTTTTTCACTCGAGTTTTTTCCAAGGGCTTGGGCTGTCTTATGCGACCAAAGTCGTTTCGCTGGCTTTTGTGATGATTGCCCTCGGTTATTTGATGATCAGCAAGTGGAAATTTCCCAGCTTGAAGACCTTCCGAATTCGCATTCCCTCATTCCGACTTGTGCTAACGACAGTGGTCATTGTGATTTTCATTTTATATGGCATTTTTTATTTTTTACCGCTTGTTTTAATGATCTGCTCACTTGGCTATATTCTTTCGGGATGTATACTTAGAGTCGTGCGACTTTTTGCCGGGAAAAAATCAAAAACATTGGCCGACTATGAGCCCGATTCAGATGAGTGATCCTTCTAAAGGTTGTTCACACAACTTGGGTTTCAAGCCTCAGATAGGTAAAAAAATAGAAAATTTAGCTGAGCAACTCTACCACACAACTTGGGTTTAAAGATAAATTATGGCTGGATTCGCTTTACTGGGATGGGGAGTGGCGCTTCTGTTGCTCGCTGGTCTCGGTTACCAAAGGTGGCGACTCACGCGGTTGCGCGTGGAAAAAGAACAACAGGCAGTAGAATGCGCCCGCTTATCCGAACGCGCTAAACAACGAGAAGAGCTTGAGCTTGAGCTAAAGCAACTCCGCATCGATTTTGATAGCCTGAAGAAAAGGGAAGGGGAGTTGGAAGGGCGACTTGCTGAAGAGCGCAAAAAAATAGAAGAGAAAATTGCTCTTGTCAATCGAGCAAAAGAAGAATTAGCGCACACATTCCGGTCGCTGTCTTCTGAGGTATTGGCAAAAAGTAACGATTCTTTTTTACAACTCGCTCAGGAAACATTAGCGAAATTCCAAGGGCGGGCAACGGGGGATTTGGACAAGCGAAAGCAGGCAATTGAAGAGCTTATTCGTCCGATGCGCAGCTCGCTCAATGAGCTTGATCGCGGTATGAGGCGGTGGGAAAAAGAGCGCAAGGGCGATCAGGAAGCGCTGAAAGCAAAATTGCAGGCGATGATTGAAGCAGAGCGCGACCTAAGAAACGAGGCTCAGGTGCTCGCAAAAGCGCTTCGCGCGCCGATTATGAGGGGGCGATGGGGAGAATTGCAGCTGCGTCGCGTTGTCGAACTGGCCGATATGCTTGACCACTGCGATTTTTGCGAGCAGAAAAAGGTCGATCGCGGACAATTACGGCCCGACCTCGTCGTTCATCTACCCGGTGGAAAGCAGGTCGTGATCGATGCAAAGACGCCATCAGAGGCCTACTTAGAAGCCGTACAAATGACAACAGAAAAAGAGCGCGAAGAAAAGTTGCGCATCCATGCGCGCCATGTCAGACAACACGTCCTGGCCTTGGGTAAAAAAGCGTATTGGCGCCAATTTCCTGAAACTCCTGAGTTTGTTGTTCTTTTTATCCCTTCTGATAATTTTTTTAGTGCTGCGCTGCAGTTTGATCCCAGCCTCATCGAGATAGGTGTTAAGCAAGGTGTTGTCATTGCGACGCCGACCACTTTGATTGGATTATTGCGTGCGATTGCATACGGCTGGAAACAGGAAACGATTTCGCGCCATGCCGATGAAGTTAGACAGCTCGGCTGCGAGCTTTACCAGCGACTGACAGCAATGGGAAAGCACTGGAGTCAAATGGGACGCAGTTTAGGCGCAGCAGTTGAAGCTTACAATCGCGCAGTGGGGTCGCTAGAGTCACGTGTTTTTGTCTCTGCACGTAAGTTTCAAACGCTAGGCGCTTCAATCGGTTCGCTGCCGCTTGATGAGCTCGAGGTGATTGATCGCATTCCGCGGATACTTAAAACTGCTGATATGAAAAATGAGAACTGAGAAAGCTCTCCCAACGCGATGTTTATGAGAGAGCTTACGAGAATAGCGGGTTAAAACCGGGAACCAAAAGTCAGGCGCACGCCATAGCTGCTTATTACACCTCTTTTTGTATTGATTTTGAGGTAATAAGGCTCAAACTGAGTATCAAAAGAGGGAAGTTTAATAGATTGCCAGGTCAATGGGATTCCGAATTGATAGCCCCATGATTTATCTGTATGACTGCGCGTTTCTTGTGATAAGCAGCCATTATAATAAGAATTTTCCCCAAGATCGGATGAGAGTGTTTCTCGCGAGTAGAAGACCCAAAAAGCTTTGAGGTGGCATCCGACATGCAGAGAAGGGCTAAAAGCGTAGGAAATCAAAGCTCCGCCGGTTAAATAGCCGAGAAGCTCTAAATGAGTCACCGACTTTTCCCACCTGTAGTTGCCGTAAGGGAAAGTGAAAAAATAAGATCCCATACCTAAAAATAGCGTTGACAGCGCTTCTTGGCCGGCGAAGGTTTGGCCGATGCGGAACTCGGGGTTAGCAAAAAAGGACCTTTTCGTGTAGGTTCTAGATTCGAAATAATCGCCTAGCGCATGATTGGAATTAAATTGAAAGGTTGCTTTGCTCCGCATGAGAAGAGCGTGAAAGCCAAAATAGGGGCTATTGGGCTTGATAATATCGTAACCGAGGCGAAGGCCCTTAAAGTAGTTTTTGCCTGTAATTTTTTTGTAAACGCTATTGGTGCTAATATCGAGATGGGTAATTTCTCCTCCGAAATAGAGGCGACTAGGCGCTTTTTCTGCGTTAGGGAAGCTGGTTTCTGCAGCGTGAAGAAGTGAAAGAAGCGATGAACCAAAGAGCGCAAAACAAAAAATGCGGGCTATTGTTTTCATAAAAGTCTCCTGAGAGTGCCGATGTTGACTTGGATAATTGATAGAAAGACGCTAGATTATCTGAAAACAAAAATAAAAAAAAGTATTACCTGTGAGTGGTCCTATTTTTCCCTGTAAAGGTTCAAGATTTGATACGAAAAAGACGACCTAAATGATTTGTGGGAGAAGCTTTTCACCCAGCTTGGACTGTTATTGCACTTCAAGAACGTAAAACGCTGGAAAAGCAAATCGGTGATTAGGGCGGGAAGAAACGAGCAGTGTCACTTCTTTGCCGACATAATCTTGCAAATTGACTCGAGTACTGTAGACATAAGCAATGGGGATGTCACGGCTTTTAACGATAAAGTCACCTGGCTTGTTTTTGATTCGCTCATCGCTATAGGCGGCCAAAAAACCGCGCAGCGTTGTAGCTGCTTTAAATTTTTGGTCGGTATAGAAATCGTCAATTGATTGAGATGGATGCTCTTTTGACCAGCTGAGGTAAAAAGATTGTTCAATTGGCTCCCATATTTTCATTCGGTCAATCTTAGCTGGTGTGGCAATTTGTTCGTCACTATTTGGTGCTGTAATAGGGGACGTGTGCTGATCGGCAGCTTGAGCTGCCTTGTCTTCGAGGTGAGCAATTTTTAAGTGAAGGTATTTTTCGTGGGCTTTTGCGTGCTCCTTCTTTGCTTGAACGATGTGATGTGGGAAATCTGAGTACATATCGATGATTTCGCCGTATTTTTGTGAGATCTTTTCCATATCGATTTCGAGGAAAGGCTTGCGCAGTTCAGACTCGGTGAAAAGTTGCGTTGATTCGAGAAGTTGAATGACAGTACTTTTTCGCTTTTCGTAGGTCTCTTTAAGTTCGACATTACCTGCGTATTCGATGTACTCTTTAGCGATGTAAAAACGCGTATCTGATGGCATCGCAATTTCTAGCCATTTTGGATGGTCCGCAGAGATATTTTCGGGAACGAGAGTTCCTTTATTGTAGCGGCTAATAACGGGAGCTTCACGGCTAGGAGCGAGTCGGATGTTTACGCGGTCGCCTTCGACGACGCCGTCAATCACAAATCCGCGAAAGATATAGGCTTTGAGGTGAGATGGAGGAGTCACGGCATAGAAGTCGCCTTTCTGACCTGTGATGACGATATATTCCCCTTTGGCTAATTCACAAATCACGTCGCTATCGAGCACGGGTTGTGTCCGCATTCTCACGTTTTGTCCAGTAATTTTACCGGTAAAAGCACTAAAGGTGCGTGATTTTTTTTGCGATTGAGCTTGAGCAGAGGGCGCAGTTGGATGCAAATCGTATTCAGCAGCAAAACTAGGGTTCAAACATAAAAGTAAAAAAGCTGCGAGAGAAAGGCTTTTGTACATGGGGGAAGCTCCTTGTCACTTGTACCTCAGCAATTTTTGAGAAAATGGGTCCTCATAAAAACACTTGAGTCAAGTAAGTTATCATGCATGGCATTAGTATATACTACCTGTGAGCGCGACCTATGGATATTTAGAGGGATTTTCAATTTTTTTCATGCTTGAAACGGAAAAATGGGCACATACTTGGATAAAGTAGGGGCCATTTTTCCGTTTCAAGCATGGGAAAAAGAAAAATTCAAATAAATATCCATAGGTCGCACTCACAGGTACTAATGATATAAGGTCATTGTAGAATGCCAAGATTTAAAATGCCATCCATTTTTTGAGAGCGAAAAATTGAAGATGAGATCTCAGTTTACAGTCGCGGGCTTTAACTTGCTGCAAGAGGTTTTGTGTGTAAGAGCAGCTCGAATAAAAGCAGTAAATAACGGATGAGGACTTGTCGGTTTTGATTGAAATTCAGGGTGAAATTGAGCGCCGAGCATCCAAGGATGGTCTGCAAGTTCAATGATTTCGGCAAGGTCGTTTTCCGGATATTTTCCCGAAAAGATAAGCCCATTTTGTTCACATTGCGCGCGGTAGGCATTGTTAAACTCATAGCGGTGGCGGTGCCGTTCGGAGATGCGGTTTGTTTGGGCATAAGCAGCTGCAGCCCGGGTGTTTGGTTCGAGCAAGCAGTGATAAGCGCCTAACCGCATGCTGCCACCGAGATCAGAAATGTTTTTTTGTTCAGCGAGAAGAGAAATGATCGGATGATGGGTAAAGGGGTCGACTTCTGTTGAGTGAGCCTCTTTAAGCCCAAGAACAGAGCGGGCAAACTCAATTACCATGACTTGCATGCCGAGGCAAATGCCAAAATAGGGAATTTTGTGTATTCGGCAGTGGGCAGCAATCGCGAGTTTTCCATTGAAGCCGCGCTCGCCGAAGCCACCCGGAACCAGATAGCCGTCGCACGGCTTAATATCTGTTAAGTGTTCGGCATCGATTTCTTTAATTTCCAGCTTCACTTGGCAGTGGGCTGCTGCGTGAAAAAGCGCTTCACAGACAGACTTGTAAGCATCTTTGTGTTTAGTGTACTTCCCAACCAGGGCAATACAAAGCTCGTGTTTTGCGTGGGTAATCGCCTGAAGAGTCTTTTTCCAAAGGGTGATATTTCGCTCAGCTCCTTTGAGGTTCAGTTGTGAGCAGAGTTTTTCATCGAGCTCCTCTTGAATGAGGTTAAGAGGAAGTTCGTAAATAGTATTTTTTACATCGAGAATTTCTATAACGGCTGTTTCGGGAACGCTACAGAAAAGAGAGATTTTTTTCTTTTCCGCTTGTTCAAGGGCTTTCTCGCTGCGATATAAGATAAAATCGGGAATAATCCCAATGCCGCGCAAAGTCTGTGTTGAGTGTTGCGTTGGTTTTGTTTTGATCTCGCCCGCAGCCTTTAAATAAGGGACATAAGTGAGGTGCAAGTTGGCACAGTCTTTGGGATGCTCAAGGCGAAACTGCCGGATAGCTTCGAGAAAAGGTTGGGATTCGATATCGCCAATTGTGCCGCCAATTTCGATAATGACGATGTCGATACCTGGCTTCTGATTAGCGCATTGGATAATTCGTTGCTTTACCTCTTCGGTGACATGGGGAATCACTTGGACGGTTTTTCCCAAATAGTCACCGCGCCGTTCTTTGCGAATAACAGAGTGGTAAATTTGACCTGAGGTGACGTTCGAAGCTCTGGATAGGGGAGATTGAGTGAAGCGATAATAATGACCGAGATCAAGGTCAGTCTCACCGCCGTCGTCAGTCACATAAACTTCGCCGTGCTCAAACGGATTCATCGTTCCTGGGTCGACATTTAAGTAGGGGTCGAATTTAAGCATTGCGATTTTAAACCCGCGGCTTTCGAGGAGCATTCCGATTGAAGCGGCTAATAATCCTTTGCCGAGTGAAGAAACAACGCCTCCTGTAATGAAAATATAGTGTGTCATACTAGCTACTAAGAACGACTCGAATATGTTCGCAGTTTTTTTGACCGCATGTACAGCCAATGGGGCTTCCTAAATACACTTGGTAATGTTCGCTTTGGTCAAGTGGGTTAGTCACCAAATACTGTTTTTCCCCTGCCTTTTTGATATCCCAGCTGCGAAAGGCGAGATCTTCACTAGAAACCTCCTCTTCGCCTTCGTCTTGCTCGGAAGATCCTATTTGGTCGCTTTCGTTGTAGATCGCCCGCGCAATTTGGCAATACATACAGTTGCAGTGGGGTTCGCCTTTTGGGAAAGTCACTTGCTCTAGATTAAGCCCCATAGCCTTTGTGATCGCCTGAATTTTTTCGATCACTTCCGGAGGTAAGTCAGGAGTGTTTGCTTGTGCTGGGTTGTGTTGGAGGAAAGAGCTAAAGTTTTCCATCCCTTCAATACCATTAAAGGGGAATGGGACCCCTAGAGAAAGGGCAATGTTCCCTTTTTGTGGGCTAGCAGCAGGTGTTGGTTCCCTGCTTTCGGTCGTCGCCTGCTCTAGGAACTGACTGTGAGCGAGAAAAACTTCTTTGATTGTTTCTGCATCTAGGTTCGGAATTTCAATTGTTGATCCACTTTGAAGTGTCACAACGAGAATAGAAATAGAGCCTTCTTCTTTCATATGCAACAAGCTGATGTTTTTCCAGGAGGTTGAAAGGTAAGGGGGAAGACTTAAAATTTTTCGGTTGATTTTTTTCATAAGAGCCTCCTATTTCATAAAGCAGGGTGCTTCATCAGCTAGACTTGATTTAGCCTTAGTCACTTTCATTTATCATTATAAGCAGGCAAGGTTAAAGTGTCAATATAATTAGCACTTAGCAGCAGGGATTGCTGAAAAAATTAGCCTAACCTTAGAGATCGTTGAAAAAATTGCTTGTCATTGCGAAATTCGATGATAAGGAAATTTTCAAATTCGCAGTTATTATAAACCCAACTTGGGTTAATACCTCTGAGTGCGACCTATGGGTATTTAGAGGGATTTTCAATCTGCAAAAAGATCGGTGATTTGGCGCGGCTATTTTGATCGACTTTTTCCCTGGGTTCTTATCCGGCAGGTGGATAAAACCCAGGGAAAAATCGGTCAAAAGATCGCGACGAGCAGGCGATCTTGTTCCTGAATCGTCGTGGTTTCGCGCGCCATATCAACTGTCCCCGCTGCAACTATGTCCTCCACTGCCCCAAC